>CACXDR010000335.1 GCA_902766415.1 uncultured Lachnospiraceae bacterium | reverse complement strand
TCATGATCAGGAAGATCACGTTGTGCGTGCCCTCAAGGGAAAGCTCGGTGCCCGGCTTTGAGATATCAGGCCGCAGGCCCTCTGCGACGTCCTGCAGGTATTTCTTCCGGTCAAGCAGGAAGAACACGGTGAGCATAAGCGCCATGTTGAAGAGCAGGACCGGGAAAAGGTGCATGCTCCATAAAAACGGGATGCCGCGCATGAAGCCCATAAGGAGCGGCGGGTCGCCGAGCGGCGTGAGGCAGCCGCCCATGTTGGAGATGAGGAAGATAAAGAAAACCATGATATGGCTTTTCCTTCTTCTCCAGGAGTTCATCTTGATCACGGGGCGGACCATCAGCATGGAGGAGCCGGTGGTTCCGATGAGGCTCGAGAGGAGCGTCCCGACCGTGAGGAAGAGGAGGTTGACGAACGGCGAGCCGGCGAGATCCCCGGTGAAGGTGATGTTGCCCGCGACCGAAAAGAGTCCGAACAGCATGACGATGAACGACAGGTAGTCATTCAGGACCGCCTCGAGCACCGTCTCCAGGGAGGCGCCCGCGCCGTAAAGGACGCCGTACGGGACCGCGAAGAGGAGCGACCAGAAGATCACGGCCTTCAGCCGGTGCCGCTCCCACCATTCCGCCGCCGTAAGCGGCAGCAGGGCCACACAAAGCAAAAGCCCGGCAAACGGAACACAAAGCCAGGCCGGGATAACAGTATTCATACAGATTTCCTTCCTGCTGGTCCATGGTTAAACCAGATATAAAAACCAGATGTTTGTTACTTCAAGTCATTGATAATATCATATCTTCCGTAAAAATCAAGCTTGAATGGAAGGGAAAGCACTGCGGGTCCGGCCTTACCGCGCAAAACGCCGGAAGCAGGTGTCTGCTTCCGGCGTTCCGTACGGGTTTCCGGTGTTCAGTTCTTCAGCATTTCCTCGCACCTTTTCAGCGCGTCGAAGGTCTCGGGACTCAGGTCGTGCTCGATCTTGCATGCGTCCTTCTCCGCGATCTCCTTCGGGACGCCGAGCCTGGTAAGGAGCATGGTCAGCGTGAGATGGCGGTTGTAGATCCGCTCCGCGATGGCGCGGCCGGCATCTGTAAGCTCAATATGGTTGTCCTGGTCCATAGTGATATAGCCGTTTTCCCTGAGATGCTTCATGGCTATGCTGATGCTCGGCTTGGAATATCCCATGGCGTTCGCGATATCGATCGACCGGACGACTCCCTTCTGCTCCTTGAGCATAAGGATCTTCTCGAGATAATCTTCCGCGGATTCATGGATCTGCATGATGGGTGCCTCCTTTTTGATTCTGATTCAAGGATACCATAAAAGTGTATGGAGGTCAAAACGTCCGGCAGGAAGCTTTTTTCCTTGACATAAGGGGAAAGTTAGACTAAACTACCTGTAGTTAGCATTTCCTAACCCGCAGCGGAAGGCAGTGCATTGACCGCGGGACTGACGGAGAGTAAAATGTTCCGTGAACAGACCTCTGAAAGCGGGCCTTTCCCGGACCGGGAACAGGCAGGAAGGAAATGTATGACGAACGGCTTTACGACTTTTATCGGTATCATGATCCTCGTCCTTATCGTGCTCTGCATCCGTTACATCCTGAAGCACGGACACAGCTCCACCCCGGGATGCGCGGGCAGGGACTGCGCGAGCTGCGGCATGGGCTGCGCCTCCAGGTTCTCCCCGGAAAAGAAGGATTTTGACAGGATCATGGGAGACAAGTAAGGAGAATCAGTCGGCTCATGGAAATTTCAAACGCACATCTCAGGTACCTGCTTGCTATCTATGATCTTTCCATGAGCGCGCCGGAGGTCAGCTCCGCCGGTGTGGCGCGCCTTCTCGGCGTTACGAAGCCTTCCGTCACGATCATGACGGACGCGCTTCTGAAAAGAGAGCTGGTGAAAAAAGAGCGTTACGGCAAGATCATGCTGACAGAGCTCGGAAGGGCGGAAGCAAGACGGTTCGGCCGGAAGGTCGCGGCGGTCCGCCGCCGCCTGCCCCGGCTTGGGATCCGCATGACGGAACAGGAGATGACGGAAGCGGCATGCCTGCTCGCGGGGATCCTTTCCGAGGAGGCTCTTGAGCCTGACGGGAGCGCCGGCCTGCCCGGGGAAGAAGGCATGATCTTCAGCGCAGGCGGGAGCCATCAGCCTTCACAGGGCTGAAGCGGGGGAGACCCCGTTTTTTTACCACGAATAGTTAGTTTATACTAACCTTTTAGGAGGTCATTCCATGTGTGTAGCGATCGTTGGCGGTAACGAATGTATGGAGCGTCGTTATATTGACACGTGCAGGAAATACGGCTGCAAGGCGAGAGTCTATGTGAAATCCCGCGGGGACATCACCCGCCGGTTCGGGTCGCCGGACCTCGTGATCCTGTTCACGAAGACGGTATCCCACAAGATGAAGGACATTGCCATGGCGGAGGCGAAGCGCTGCAACGCGAGCGTCGCGTGCGTGCACTCCTCCAGCATGAGCGCGCTTCTTGAGGTCATGGAGACCTACTGCGGGAAAGCGGGCGCGTGACCATGGAACGGTTATTTGAGGAGGTGCTGGTCGAACAGTGCGCGCCTACGTTCGCGGGCGTGAAGCCGGCGAACATGTTCCGGTTCGATCCGCGCGGCGCGAAGGCGGAGGCGCTGGAGCGGGTGCTTTCAAAGCTTCCTTTTATCACGGGGATGCTTGAGTCCAAGGGGCTGGGCCTTTTCGTACTGAAGCGCTGTGTGCGGACGGACAGCCTGCTGCTCCTGGTCTACAGGAAGAAGCGGCTTGCGGAGCTGATCTCCGTCCCGGAAAACCGCGCGTTTCTGGCAGGGCGCGGGTATCATCCCGGACGCG
>CACXDR010000334.1 GCA_902766415.1 uncultured Lachnospiraceae bacterium | reverse complement strand
GAGGATCCGGAGCTGAAGCTCACCGATTACGTCTACGGCAAGGAACTGCTGGACAACATCGGCCAGAATTATCCCTACGTCGCTGACACCGGCCGCATGTACTGCACCGGCCACTCCATGGGCTGCATGATGACCCACTATCTCGGCAGCACCGACGTCTCTCATCGTTACGCCGCCATGGGCGCGACCTCCGGCCCGCTGATGGCAAAGGAAGATACCGGTTCCCAGATCGTCCCGATGTTCCACACCATGGCGGAATACGACATGTGGAGCTATGACCTCGGCATCGACCAGAGCATGGTGATCAACGCTGCCAACATGTGGCTCATCCGCAACGGCCTCGCGACCGCCGAGAACGTCGACCAGGTCCGCAAGGCAGGCTACGCGCAGACCACCACCAGCGGCCGCTGGAACACCGCTTCCTGGAAGAACGCGCAGGGCATCGACCTCTACCGCTACACCTGGGTCAGCAAGAAGGACCACGTCAACATGCCGTCCGAGAACGAGCTTCTCTGGAGCACCTGGTTCAAGCACTGGAGCCTGAACAACGGCGTCCGCTACTATGACGGGACCGCGGTCCAGTAAGGAACAGGCAGTAAACAGCATAAAGTAAGCGACGCGGGGATGCCGCATCAGGCCTTTGTTACCGGCCTGATGCGGCATCCCCTCTAGTGTTTATAAGCCTTTCCGGCCCGGGCCGTCTTACGCCCCGGCAGCCGCGAAGCCGCGTTTACCTGTACTGCTCAAGAAGCGCGAGCACCTCTTCCCTGGCAGCCAGCTCGTCCGAAAAGGCGCTGGCGCTGCCTGCGCAGAGGCCCATGCGGAACGCCTGCCCGAAGTCCCCGCCTGTAAGGTACCCGGCGATGAAGCCCGCCACCATGGAATCCCCGGCGCCCACGGAATTCTTAAGCTCTCCCTTCGGCGCCTCCGCGCGGTGCTCCACGCCGTTCCCGTCCACCAGGACAGCGCCCGCGCCCGCCATGGAGACCAGGACGTTTTCCGCGCCCTGTTCCTTCAGCTTCCAGGCATATTTCAAGGCATCGTCCTTTGAGCGGATCTCCGTCCCGAAGATCCCGCCGAGCTCGTGATCGTTCGGCTTGATCAGGAACGGGCGGTACGGCAGCACCTTCGCCAGCAGGTCCCCGGCGGCGTCCACCGCGACCAGGATGCCCCGCCCCTCAAGGTGCTCCATGATGTCCATGTACATGGTCTCCGGCATGGCCGGAGGAATGCTTCCCGACAGCGCCAGGACGTCCCCCCTCTTCAGGCGGCTGAGCTTCCGGTAAAGAGCGTCGATATCCTCCCTCCCGATGGCCGGCCCCATGCCGTTGATCTCGGTCTCCTCTTCGGAGCGGAGCTTTACGTTGATCCTCGACATGCCGTTCTGCACATGGATAAAATCGTTCCGGATGCCCTTTTCATCCAGCAGCCTCCGGATCTCATCACCGGTAAACCCGGCCGTGAACCCGAGGGCGATGCTGTCGAACCCCAGGTTCTTCAGGACGATGGAAACATTGATCCCTTTTCCTCCCGGGAACAGAAGCTCCTTCTTCGTCCGGTTGATCTCTCCGGTCCGGAAATGGTCCACAGACACGATGTAATCCAGCGACGGATTGAAGGTCACGGTGCAGATCACGTTTTTTCTCCTTTCCACACGCGAAGCTTCTTTTCTCCGGGTCACTTGCAGAAGAAATATTCTCGGGCCACTTGCAGAAGAAATAATCTCCGGACCCCTTGCAGAAAATACTTTCTCAGGGCGCCCTGTAGAAGAAAAGCCCTTCCGCCGCGGCGAGCGCGGCGAGGAGCTCCATGAGCTCCCCGTGAGGTGCGTACACCGTCATGTAGAGATCCTCCCGGTCAGGAAGGATCAGGGCGTCCTGCTCCGGCAGATAAAGCAGCAGGCCCCGGACGCTTTCATCTGATCCGTCCCCGCAGCCGAAGAAACGCACGAGCAGGGACTTGAGCTCCTCCGGGTCCGGCACGGCAAGCCTCCGGCTGTCCGTCAGGACGTCCACGTCATGATAGCAGTAGAGCTTCAGGATCAGGCGGATGAACCTCCGGTGTGTTTCCGCCTTCTCACGCGCAAGGATCCGCTCCACCTTAAAATAGCGGCCGTCCTCCCTGTAGGGGACGGTCTTCGGAAAAATGTCGATGAGATACGCCGGCTTCTGAAGCAGCTCCTCCGTTTTCTCCGTGATGTCCATGCTCCGTCCTTTCCCCGCGTTTCACTTCATGCTCCGCCGGTACGTCCGCGCGCGCCGCGCTGCCGGGACCGCCCGGCTCTTTTTCCTCCGGAGCGCCTGCGTCACACCGTGATCTCGACCTGGTTCCCTTCGATCCCGACGACGCAGCTCTCATAGTAGCCGTCCCCTGTGGTCCGCGGTCCGCTGGCCACCTCATAGCCGTCCCGCCGGAGCTCCTCTGTCAGCGCGTCCACCTTTTCCCGGCTCCCGACGCTGAACGCGATATGGATGTAGCCCGTATGGTCTCCCGCGATGACGCCGCCGGGGATCCCCGGCTTATTCATGATCTCCAGCCGGCTGCCCCCGTCAAAGGAAATGAAATACGAACGGAACTCCTTCTTCGGATTGTAATACAGGCTGCCCGGCTTCCCGCCGAGGTACTTCACAAAGAACTCCTTCGCCTTTTCGAGATCGTTCACGTACATCGCGACATGCTCGATCCTCATCCTGTCTCCTTTCCGGACGTGCCCGCACTCACTTTTCCTTGTCGAACTCCTGAAGCCCTGCTTCCTTTCGCTTTTCCGCTTCCTTCCTCTCCTGTTCCTTCCGCTGCTTTACGGCGTCCCAGATCACCCAGGCACAGGCTCCGACACAGAAGAGGACAAACAGGATCGCGGCTGCCACGATCGCCTTCAGGATCCAGCCGAAGCTCACGATATGAAACGCATAATACATCACCGCGCAGAATACTGCCGCGATCAGAACCAGAATAGCGCTTCCGCTGCCCCTTCCTTCACCCATGGATCATTCTCCTTCTTGCTTCTCTTCGATGGCCGCCTGCTCCGCGCCGGCCGCCTCGCCGCTCAGCCGGAAGGCGCCGGCCTCTTCCATCTCGTCCAGCTGCTTCTGTCCTTCATCTGCCAGCTTCCGGAACTCATCGATGGTGCTCTGCATCCGGGGCAGCGCTTCCCTCCGGTAGGTGCTGATGTCCTTCAGCGCCTGCAGGGTATCCTCAAAGGACTGCTTCAGGGTATCGGCGGAGATCATGGCTTCGGAGGCCTGCTTCTGGATCTCGACGCCCTGGGTCTTCAAAAGGTCCGACGTGGCGGCGATCATCTGGTTGGTGCTGGCGTTCAGAAGGTTCACCTTCTCAAGGACCAGCTTCTGGTTGTAGAGCGCGCCTGCTACGGTCACTGCCGTCCTGAGGGACGAGACGGTGACGGATTTTGCCCGGTCCACCGCACGGATCAGCTCATTGTTGTTCCTGCGGATCACATCCAGGGCGACCACGCCCTGCTGGGAGACCGCCTGCAGCTGCTGGAAGTCCATGATCCGCTGCCTGAGCGGGAAGAGGACCTCCTCCTCCACAAACTGCACCTTCTCCTCCTCGCCGCCCTCGGAACGCTTCTTTTCGATGGCGCCGGTGAGATACTCGTCCAGGGCGGTGCCCATGGCCACCTTCTCCGTAAGCTGCCTGGAAAGGCCCAGGAGCTCCTGCTCCTCCAGCTCCAGGGTCACGTTGTCGTTCTTCAGCATGGCCTTCCCGCTGTCCAGGGACTTCACGATGTCCGCGATCTGGGCGTCCGCCGTCTGGTAGCGGTCAAAATAGCGCTTTACCGGGGCAGCGATCTTTCCGAAAAGTCCCTTTTTCTCCTCGAAGGAGATCCCTGAGGGATCAAGACCGCGCATCTGCTCCGTGAGGGCCTGCAGGCCCTTCGCCACTTCACCCGTGGCGTCGCTTCCGCGGGAAAGCTCCACCATGCGTTTGGAAAGGATCCCGTTCTTCGCCTCCGTCTTCCGGATCACGTCGGTACCGAACTCCTCAAAAGCCGCGGCGACGCCCTTCCGGTCTTCAAACACGGTGAGGTCCGTTCCCATGATCTGCTCCACCTTTTCACGGGCAGCCTCCTGGACCGTCTTTTCCCGCTCTTCGCTGATGGCCAGCTTCTGCTCTACCTGCTCCTTCACTTCTTTCTCATCCGGGATCTCAAGGTCAAATGCCATATCGCTCCTCCTGTAAAAAAACTGCTTCGTTTCGTCAGCGTTTTCTTCCGGTTACACATTTTTGTAGTACTTCGTGGTGTCGATCAGCTTCTGGATCTCCGAGAGGATCCGCTCATTCTCCGCGTCTGCCGCGTCGTCGGAAAGGCGGGAGACCTCGGCCGCGCAGCGG
>CACXDR010000333.1 GCA_902766415.1 uncultured Lachnospiraceae bacterium | reverse complement strand
TGGTGATGGCGTCCGCATACACCACGCCGCCCTTCAGGAAGTTGCCGTTCTTGTAGGCCTCCAGCTTGTCCGGGGTGAAATAATAGTCCGGAAGGCCGGAAAGGCGCTGGATGGTCTTCACGTCCCAGACGCCCTGGAACTTCAGGTTGTGGATCGTGAGGACAGACTTGATATCCTTAAAGAAATCGCCGCCGCGGAAACGGTCCTTCAGATAGACCGGGATCAGGCCCGTCTGCCAGTCGTGGCAGTGGATGACGTCCGGCTTGAAGCCGATGACCGGGAGCGCGGAAAGCGCGGCCTGCGAGAAGAACGCGAACTTTTCAAGGTCGTACAGCCAGTCGCCGTAAGGCTTCGGCCCGCTGAAATATCCCTCGTTGTCGATGAAGTAGAAGGTGATCCCGTCCTGTACGTATTTCATGATGCCGACGTAGCGGTCCTGGCCGTTGTAGTACATGTAGAAGTGGTCCACATACTCGAACTTGAAGCGGATCTCCTCCTTGATGCACATGTATTTCGGGATCATGACGCGGACGTCGAAATACTGCTTGTCAAAGCACTTCGGCAGTGATCCTGCGACGTCGGCAAGTCCGCCTGTCTTGATAAAAGGTACAGCTTCCGATGCAACAAATAGAATGTTTTTCATACCGTTTCCTCCTCAGGTTTTGCCGCGTTCAGATCTGTGATTTCTTCTCTTCCGCCAGCGTCTTCATCTCACCGGCGGTCTGAAGGACGCCGGAAGTGATCGTGGTTCCGCCGATAAGCCTTGCAAGCTCGCCGGTGATCTCCTCCCCGCTGATCTCCCGGATGCCGGTGCGGGTCCTGGACCCGTCCGTCTCCTTCCGGATGAGGAGATGGTGATCCGCCATCGCCGCGATCTGCGGGAGATGGGTGATGCAAAGGACCTGGCGCTTTCTCGCGGCCATCGCGAGCCTCTCGCTGACCATCTGCGCCGTCCTGCCGCTGATCCCCGTATCGATCTCGTCGAAGATGAGCGTCTCCGTCTCGTCGCGGTCGGCGAGAACGGTCTTCATCGCCAGCATGATGCGGGACAGCTCGCCGCCGCTCGCCACGTTCTTCAGCGGCTTCGGCGGTTCCCCCGGGTTCGTGCTGATAAAGAACTCCGCCCCGTCACGTCCGTCCGGCCCGAAGCCCTCTTTTTCCGTAAACCTTATTTCAAAAACGGAGCCCGCGAAGTTCAGGGCCTTCAGCTGGCCGCTGATCTCCCCCGCGAGCCGGCCCGCCGTCTCCTTCCGGATGGAAGTGATCCGGTCGGACAGCGCGGAAAGCTCCTTTTCAAGGCGTCCCGCCTCGGCGGCCATATCCGCCCGCCGGGCCTCGAAGGTCTCAAGGAACGCAAGGCGCTCCTGCTTTCTCCCGAGAAGCTCCAGGATCCCCGGGACGTCCTCCCCGTACTTGTCCTCAAGCCCGCGGATCAGGTCAAGGCGTTCCGCCAGCTCCGCGAGCCTCTGTTCGTCGAAGGTCATTTCCCGGATGAGGTCGCCGGTATTCCGCCGCGCGTCCGAAAGGAGCGCGTCCAGCTCTTCAAGCTCCGCCCTCAGGGTCTCAAGCTCCGGAGCGTACTCCGTCACGTCCGAGATCCTGCGGACCGCCCGGGAGACCTGGTCGGTCTCAAGCGCCTCCGCCGCCTCCGAGAGCGCGGCGGTGATCCTCGCCGCGTTCCGCACCTTCGTGTACTCCGCTCGGAGCTCCTCCTCCTCGCCGGGCCTTAGCCGGGCTGCCTCGATCTCCGCGACCTCGTAGCGGAGGATCTCCTCCTCCCGCGCGCGGAAGCTCCGGTCCGCTTCCTTCTTCAGAACGGCCCTGATCTCCGCGTATCTTTTATAGCAGCCTGCCGTTCTCTCCTTAAGCCGGGACAGCTCCTCCGGCGCCATGCGGTCGATGAACGTGAGATGCGACTCGGGATACAGGAGCTTCTGGTGCTCGTGCTGCCCGTGGATGTCGATCAGCATGCCCGTCAGCTTTTTAAGGAGCGCCGCGGTCACCGCCTCGTCGTTCACGCGCATGACGCTCCGGTTCTTCATGATCTTTCTTGAAAGGATCAGGGTCCCGTCCTCCTCCGGCGTAATGCCGAGGTCCAGGATCTCCTGCCTCCGCTCCTCCCCCTCCACGGAAAAGAGAAGCTCGATATATGCGTATTCCGCTCCGGTCCTGATGAGGTCCTTCCCCGCCTTCGCGCCGAGCGCCGCGGAGATCGAATCGATCAGGATGGACTTTCCTGCGCCGGTCTCTCCCGACAAGACCGTGAGCCCCTCCCGGAACACCAGGTCCGCCTGCTCGATCAGCGCGAAATTTCTGACATGCAGTTCAAGAAGCATTCCCGCCTCCGGTCCCTTATACTGTGACCATCTTCCGGATCTTGTCCATCAGGAGGATCGTGTCCTCCACCGTGCGCACCGCGCACATGACCGTATCGTCCCCCGCGATGCAGCCGACCAGCTCATGCATATGCATGGCGTCGAGCGACGCGGCGACTGCCATGGCCATACCGGAGACCGTTTTGATCACAAGGATGTTCTGGGCGCGGTCCATGGAGAGGTACCCGTCCTGCATGATGCGGATGTACTTGTCCGCGTGTGAATCCTGGGACTGCATGACCGTATAGCGCTGGCGCCCGTTGTCCATGGCGATCTTCGTGAGCTTCAGCTCGCGGATATCCCTGGACACCGTCGCCTGGGTGACCGTAAAGCCGGATTCCCTCAGCCTTTCGGCAAGTTCCTCCTGTGTGTCGATCTCGTATTTCCCGATGAGTTCTACGATCTTCGAATGTCTTTCCAGTTTCATGTCTTCTCCTACAGTGCACTCATTTTACTGCGCAGCTGCGCAAAGAACGTCCCGCCGCGAAGCCTGATCAGCGGCGTTGTCAGTTCCGATTCCGCGATGCGGACGCAGTCTCCCGGCAGAAGCTCATGGCTTCCCGCCCCGTCAAAGTCCACCTGCTGGACCCCAGTTTCCGTCTCGGGGATCAGCACCTCGACCACATCTTCCGCCTTCAGGACGATGCTCGAACGGTAAAGGGTGTGCGGACAGATCGGAGTCAGAACGGTCATCCTAGCCGCCGGCTCCACGATAGGGCCCCCGGCGCTCAGATTGTACGCGGTAGACCCGGTCGGTGTCGAAATAATTATACCATCTGCCTTA
>CACXDR010000332.1 GCA_902766415.1 uncultured Lachnospiraceae bacterium | reverse complement strand
CCCTTGCCGAAGATGACCTCAGTGTAGGCGTGGGCGGACGACTGGTTCTCGCCGGAGAAGTTCAGGTCGATATCAGGCTCCTTGTCACCCTTGAAGCCAAGGAAGGTCTCGAAGGGGATGTCGAAGCCGTCCTTCTTCAGCGGCTTCCCGCAGCGCGGGCAGACCGCGTCCGGCATGTCGCAGCCGGCCGTCCCGGCATAAGCTTTCGGGATCTCGGAGTCGAAATCCGAATACTTGCACTCCGGACAGTAGTAATGCGGAGGAAGCGGGTTCACCTCCGTGATGCCTGCCGTGTATGCGACAAAGGAGGACCCGACCGAGCCTCTGGACCCGACGAGGTAGCCCTCGTCGTTCGAGTGCTTCACAAGCTCCTGCGCGATGATGTACATGACCGCGAAGCCGTTCTTGATGATGGAGCTAAGCTCCTTCTCAAGGCGGTCCACGACGATCTTCGGGAGCTCCTCCCCGTACTGCTCGTGCGCCTTTTTATAGCAGGATTCCGTAAGCTTCTTGTCGGAATCCGGGATGACCGGCGGACACTTGTCGGGACGGACCGGGGAGATGCGCTCCACCATGTCCGCGATCCGGCGCGTGTTGGTGACGACGACCTCCTCGCACTTTTCCGGGCCCAGGTAGTCGAACTCCTTCAGCATCTCCTCCGTGGTGCGGAGGAACAGCGGCGGCTGCCGGTCCGCGTCGTCGTATTTGTTGCCGAAGAAGATCATCCGCCGGTAGATCTCGTCCTCCGGGTTCAGGAAATGTACGTCGCAGGTCGCGCAGACCGGCTTCTCGTACACCTCCCCGAGCTTCACGATGCGCCGGTTCAGGTCCTTGATGTCCTCCTCCGACTCCACCGCGTAGTGGTCGTCCCCGATCATGAAAAGGTTGTTCCCGACCGGCTGGATCTCGAGGTAATCATAGAAGCGGACGATGCGCCCGATCTCGTCCTCCGACTCGTCCCGGAGCAGTGCCTGGAAAAGCTCTCCCGCCTCGCAGGCGCTCCCGATGATGAGCCCCTCGCGGTACTTCATGAGCTCGCTCTTCGGGATCCTCGGCCTCTTGTTAAAGTACAGGAGGTTCGAGTCGGAGATCAGGCGGTACAGGTTCACGCGTCCCACCTCGTTCTTCACGAGGATGATGACGTGGTAGGTGTTCATCTTCCGGACTGCCTCTGGGCTTGCCTCCTGGAGGCTGCAGACGTCCTTCAGGGTAGCCATGCCGCGTTCCTTCAGCATGGCGATAAAGCGGACGAAGATCCCGGCCGTGCAGCCGGCATCGTCCACTGCCCTGTGATGGTTTTCAAGCGAAACGCCGAGCTCGCGCGCGACGGTGTCGAGCTTGTAGCGGTTCAGCCGCGGAAGGAGGATATGCGCGAGGCTCACCGTGTCAAGGATGGTCGGGCTGTAGCTGATCCCTAAGCGGCGCGCGTTCTCGCGGATAAAGCCGGTGTCGAACGCCGCATTGTGGGCGACCACCGCGCAGCCCTCGCAGAACCTTAAGAATTCCGGAAGCACCTTCTCTATGGGAGGCGCGTCAGCGACCATCCCGTCGTTGATGCCGGTCAGCTGTTCGATGCGGAACGGGATCGGGGCCTCCGGGTTCACGAAGGTCGAAAACCTGTCCGTGATCCTTCCTCCCTCGACCTTCACGGCGCCGATCTCGATGATGCGGTTCTTCACCGCGGAGAAGCCCGTGGTCTCGATATCGAACACGACGAAGGAGGAATCCAGCGTGAAGTCCCGCGGCTCCACGACCAGCTCCTTCAGGTCGTCCACCAGGTATCCCTCCACGCCGAGGATCACCTTCGGGAACGCGGCGGGGTCCTTGGAAACAGTCTTCCACGCCTCCGGGAACGCCTGCACGTTTCCGTGGTCCGTGATGGCGATGGCGTCCATCCCCCACTTCTTCGCGGTTTTGATGATGTCGGAGGCGGAGGAAACGGCGTCCAGGTCGCTCATCTTCGTGTGGCAGTGGAGCTCCACGCGCTTAAGCTGGGCAGTGTCCTTCCGGCTGTTCGTCTGGACCGGCTCGCTCACCTTAAGCCCGCGCACCGAGCCGATGATCAGCTCGCCGTCGCGGTTGTCGATCGTGGTCATGCCGCAGACCTTCACAAAGGCACCGGCTTTCACGTGCTCCTTAACGCTCTGAAGCTCCTCGCCCTCGCCGCGGATAAAGATCTTCACGGAGATGGAGTCCGTAAAGTCCGTAACGGAGAAGGTGACGAGCGTCATGTCGCGGTTCTCGAAATATTTCAGGTCCGGCTCGAAGATCTGGCCGCGGATGCGCACCTCGCCCATGACCTGGACGATCTCCCGGATGCTGATGAAGCTGTCTTCAAAATCCCGGCCGTAGAAAACATCCGGGTTGTCGCTTTTCTGCCATTTTCTCCGGAAGCCGTCACGGTCCGTGCGGTTTCCGAAGCCTCTTTGCCCGTTCTGCGCGCCCTTCGCGCCGTTCCGGTTCCCCTGCCCGTTCGCTGCGGCGGGGTCGTTTCCGGCAGAGCCCTTTTTCATGCCGCCCCTTGCTCTGTCGTTTGCGCTGTCCTTCGCGCCGCCCTTCCCGGACGCCCCGTTCCCGGAGCTTCCCCGTGTCCCGGCGGCAGGCCTGTTTTCCGCCCCCTTCCCGGCAGACCCGGTCCCGCTCCCGGGATGCCCCGGGGCTGCGGCTGCATCCGCCGCGGGGGAAGCGCCCTCCAGCATGAAAGCCTCCTCGCCCGCGGTTTCCTTCGCGGCGTAGGTAAGCACCTCCGTCTCCGGCTCCTCACGGCGCTTCGGCGGCTCGTACGGGACGTAGAAGGTGCGCACGTCCACCGTCTGCCGGAAACGCTTCCGGAAGACCTCGTCGGACAGGTAGCTTCTTAAGTCCTGCACGACGTTCCGGTTCAGCGGCATGTCCTCGACGTCAAACTCCATGACGCCGGGGGACGGGAAGGAGACCTGCGCCCTCGAAAGGATCCGGTACTCGATGAGGTTCCGCTTCTTCAGCTCCTCCATGATGCTGTCCTTCATGGCACCGAAAACAGACTCCGGGCTGAAGGACCCGGAGAGTTCGAACTGCTCCCTGATATTCACGCGGAGCTTCTTTTTCGGAAAGAGCTGCTGTGCGATCTCCTGCTCCAGCTTCCGGAAGACCTGCCCCTCAACCAGGCACGGGCTCTTCACGTAGACTGTGATCCCGGAGAGATCCTCCAGAGCCGTCACCCGCTCCACCATGAGGAGCGGAAGGAGCGACGCCTCCGGCTCCCCGATCTTGAGGAGCGGGAAAACCTCGTTAAAACACTTCATTTCAAAAACCTCATCCGTCTGTACGGAAACGCTCCGCCCGCACGCGGTCAAGCTCCGCCTTCAGCGCAGGGAGGAGCTCCTCCTCCGGCATGGTGCGGACCACCTCGCCCTTCCTGATCAGGATCCCGGCACCCTTTCCTCCGGCGATCCCGAAATCCGCTTCCTTCGCCTCGCCCGGCCCGTTCACGACGCAGCCCATGACCGCGACGCGGACGTCAAGGTCGTCGTAGGCTGCCGCCAGCGTCTCCACGCGGTCCGCAAGGCCTATCAGGTCGATCTCCGTGCGCCCGCAGGTGGGGCAGGAAACGACCTCGACGCCGCCCTTTCTGAGTCCGAGGGTCCTTAAGATCTCCTTCGCCGCAAAGACCTCCTCGACCGGGTCCCCGGTCAGGGAAACACGGATCGTATCCCCGATCCCTTCATGGAGGATGATGCCCAGGCCCACGGAGGATTTGATGGTCCCGCGCTTCACGGTCCCCGCCTCGGTGATGCCCACGTGCAGCGGATGGTCGGTCTTCCCCGCGATCAGCTCATGCGCGCGGACGCACATCATGACGTCCGAGGACTTGATGCTGATCACCAGGTTCCCGTAGCCCATGTCCTCGATGATCCGCGCCTTGTCGAGCGCGGATTCCACGATCCCCTCCGCCGTGACGCCGTGGTACTTTTCGACCAGCTCCTTTTCCAGGGAGCCGGAATTCACGCCGACGCGGATCGGGATGTTCCGTTCCTTCGCGCAGTCGACGACCGCGCGGATCCGTTCCTCGGAGCCGATGTTGCCGGGGTTGATGCGGATCTTGTCCGCCCCGTTCTCCATTGCCGCGATGGCCAGGCGGTAGTCGAAATGGATGTCCGCGACCAGGGGGATGCGGATCTCCTTCCTGATCTCGCGGAAGGCCTTCGCGGCCTCCATGGTCGGGACCGCGCAGCGGATGATCTCGCAGCCCGCGTCCTCAAGGGCATGGATCTGGGCGACCGTCGCCTTCACGTCCTCTGTTTTCGTATTGCACATCGACTGGATCCTGACAGGCTCATTTCCCCCGATCCTCACACCGCCGATATTCACTTCATGCGTATGGTTCCTTGCCACTTAAGCTCCCTCCTGGCTTTCACAAATTCATTTCTTAATTATATATGGCGTAAGCTGATTTATTAAAGTGAAAATTTTTTTATTATAGATGACGTATAGAAACAATCTGAATATCTTCATATTCGGTTTTTAAGATGCCGTTGCTAACGAGAAGACAATGTCGTTTAAAGGAAGGTTTTTACAATGTCTCCAGACATTTGAGTTCTTTTTCCGCTTTTTTAGCATAATCACAGTAGTACAGATGACTCGGCTCCCTGCGCATGACGATCCTGCAGTATTCAACCAGTTCTGTCAGCGTCCTGCACTTCTCCCCGGCTGAGTAATCCGGCCATTTATCCATCTCTTCATGTATCTTGATCATCCTGTCCAGGCAGTGGAAAAACGGATTTCTCTCATCATTTTCAATGGCGCATTTTATGCATCTTTCATACAAGTCACGGGCTTTTCTCAGATCGCCCTTCTCGAGAGCTTCTTTTGCTGCTTCTTTGTATACCCTCATTATATGGTGTCTGGTGAATTCTGTTTTTTCCTGATTATTGTTCTTCAGATAGATCTCAAGCTCCTTTTCATCATAGTCGATCGCTTTGTCCAGATCTTTGAGGTCCCTGTACTGAGTTCCCAGAGCTCCGTAAACCCATGCCAGCCTCAT
>CACXDR010000331.1 GCA_902766415.1 uncultured Lachnospiraceae bacterium | reverse complement strand
GGCGCGGACCAGGGCGTCCTCCGCGTGGAAGACGGAGGCGTAGACGCTTTCCAGGTTGTCCCTTCCGATATCATTGTAGCCGTAGCCCGTGCTCGGCGCGAAGTGCGCCTCGCCGACGCGGTTGTCGCGGAAGGCCTTCAGCACCTTCGCCTGGTTGTATTCTGCGATGCGGTCGATCGCCTCGAAGCGCGGCCGGCATTTCTCTTCCGCCAGGGCGCCGAGCTCCAGCGCGCGCCCGGAGATCCCGAGCGCGAGGTACATGTCATTCATTCCGGTATTCAGTTCCATTCAGTCATAACTCCCTTGTCTTTTCCGGAGGCGCTGCCGGGCTTCTTAAAAGGAGCGCCTGCGTGTCCTCCGTCATTTTCCTGAGGATCCTTCCGCGGTCGCCGCCGTAGTCCTCGATCCTGATCCATATCGCGTCCTTCTCCCGCTTGAACCAGGTGAGCTGGCGCTTCGCGAAGTGACGCGTTTCCGTTTTGATCCGTTCGACCGCCTCTTCAAAGGTGCAGAGGCCGTCAAGATAGTCGTAGACCTGGCGGTAGCCAAGGCCCTGCATGGCGGTGCAGTCGCCGGGGACGCCCTCGTCCCGGAGCGCGCGTACCTCGTCGAGAAGCCCGTCCCGCACCATCAGGTCCACGCGGTAATTGATCCTCGCGTACAGCGATTCGCGGTCCATGGTAAGGACGTAGTAGAGGAAATCGTAGGGCGACGTCCTCTCCCGCTGCTCCGCGTTGTGTTCGGAGATCCTTTTCCCCGTGAGCTCATAGTATTCCAGCGCGCGGATGACGCGCTTCCGGTTGTTCTCATGGATCGCCGCAGCGCTCACGGGATCGCAGGCCGCAAGCCGAGCGTGCATGGCACCAGGTCCCAGCTCCGCCATCTCCTTTTCCAGGCGGCTTCGGACCTCCGGGGAGCCTGCATCGTCCCCGAAGGCGATGTCGTAGAGGACCGACTGGATGTAAAAGCCGGTACCGCCGCAGATCACCGGGAGGTGTCCCCTCGCGTAGATCTCCTCCATTGCCTTAAGGACACGGTTCCTGAACTCATAGACGTTGAACGGCTCCGACGGCTCGAGGATGTCGATCAGGTGGTGCGGGACGCCCTCCGTTTCCTCCGGCGTCACCTTGGCCGTGCCGATATCCATGCGCCGGTACACCTGCATGGAATCCGCGCTGATGATCTCACCGCCGACGTTCTTCGCGAGGCGCACGGAAAGCGCCGTCTTCCCGGCGGCGGTAGGTCCTGCGATGATGACGAGCGGCCGCTTCATACGAGCCTCCTGAACCGGCGGTCAAGCTCGCTCTTCGTGAGGCGGATCACGGTGGGCCGCCCGTGCGGGCAGTTGTACGGATCCTTCAGCGAGAACATCTCGTCGAGAAGCTTTTCCGCCTCGCCCCGTGACAGGTGCTGGTTTCCCTTGACTGCCGCCTTGCAGGACATGGAGGCGGTCTTTTCGATGATCAGCTCGGGGATGCTTCCCCCGGTCTCCTCTGAAAGGCCGCCGATCATGTTCTTCAGGAGCTCGTCCTTCATAACGGACGGGAGGATGTCCGGGACCGCGCGGACCGCGTAGGCGTGCCCGCCGAAGTGCCCGATCTCGTAGCCAAGCTCCGTAAAATCCTTCATGTGCGCCTCAAGGAGCGCGGCCTCCCGGTCGGTCAGCGTGATGACGGCCGGCGGCATGAGCTGCTGGCTCGTGACCTCCCGCGCCTTGTACGCCTTCATGAAGCGTTCGTAATTCACCTTTTCGTGGGCTGCGTGCTGGTCGATGATGTACATGCTCCCTTCGAACTCGCAGATCCAGTAGGTGTCGAACACGTCACCCACCAGGCGTACGCGGTCGCGGTGTCCCTCCGCGAAAAGGGCGTACTGGCCGTCCCGCCCGATGACCATCCCCTCCGGAGGAGCTGCCGGCGCCTGCGCGGAAGCGCCTGCTTCGTTCGCGGATGCACCTTCCGCATGCGCGGAAGTCTCTGCAGCCTTTGAAGGAGCGCCTGCAGGCGATACAGGCGTCCTGCCTGCAAAGCCTCCGGCGGATGATGCCGGCGCAGCGTCCGGGCGGCCTCCCGGCCCGGGAGCCGTCTCCCTGACCGAGGTGTGCGCCGCGGCCCCTTCCGGATACGCCGCAGTGCCGGTCCTCTGTGCCGCGGCCCCTTCCGGGTATGCCGCCGCGTCTGTCCGCTGCGCTGCGTTTCCTGCCGGGGCTGCTGCAGCGTCTGTCCGCTGCGTCCCGGGCTGCTCCGGGGCGCCTGCCCCGTCCGTCCTCGTCTCGAAGGGCTCCGCGTAGCGCGGCGCGCGCTCCTTCGCGGGGGACTTTTTCCGTCCGTCATCGCCGAGGCGGACGGTCCGGATGAGCTCCGCGCCGGAAAGCGCCTCCTGCACCGCGTCACGGACGAATCCGAATACCGCGGGCGGATCGGAGAAGCGCACCTCCTTCTTGGTCGGGTGCACGTTCACGTCGACGCGCGCCGGGGATACCGTAAGGAGCAGGACGGCAAAGGGGAAGCAGTGCTGCATCATGAGGTTCCCGAACCCCTCCTCGATCCCCTTCGCGATCACGTTCGATTTGATATAACGCCCGTTCACGCAGTAATGCTCCATGGAGCGCGAGCCGCGCGAGACCTCGGGCCTGCCG
>CACXDR010000330.1 GCA_902766415.1 uncultured Lachnospiraceae bacterium | reverse complement strand
GACTGCGTTTACTCATAATTCCGAGGCGGCCAAGGCGCGAAGCGCCTCTGACTGCCGACAACGAGGGCCGCAAAGCGGCCCGAGTCCGGGGTGCGCAAAGCCGCCCGGAGGCGCAGGGCCGCAAAGCGGCCCGGGTCCGGGGTGCGCAAGGCAAAAGCGTCCCGGGTCCGGGGCGCGATAATATCGATTCCGGACCGCATGGTTGCGGGCGGTCCCGGTCCCGGGATATAATAGAGCCTGACAGGAAAAGCAGGGCATCCTGCGTCCGGTACGCTGTTAAGACAGAAAAGACGTATTTTATGGAGGGACATACTATGGCAAGGATCTACACTTCGGCGGACCAGCTGATCGGCGGGACGCCGCTTCTCGAGCTCCGTCACATCGAGGCCGCGGAGGGCCTCAGAGCACGTATTCTCGCAAAGCTCGAATATCTGAACCCTGCGGGCTCCGCGAAGGACCGCATCGGAAAAAGCATGATCGACGACGCTGAGGAGCGCGGCATCCTGAAGGAGGGTTCCGTGATCATCGAACCCACCTCCGGAAACACCGGCATCGGCCTCGCCTCCGTCGCGGCGGCGCGCGGATACCGGGCGATCATCGTCATGCCGGACTCCATGAGCGCGGAGCGTATCAGCCTCATGCGGGCGTACGGCGCGGAGGTCGTCCTTTCTCCCGGCGCTGAGGGCATGAGCGGCTGCATCAGAAAGGCGGAGGAGCTTGAAAAGGAGATCCCCGGAAGCTTTATCATCGGCCAGTTCACGAACCCGGCGAATCCTGCCGCGCATGAAAAGACGACCGGCCCGGAGATCTGGAACGATACCGACGGCTGTGTCGATTATTTCGTCGCCACGGTCGGGACCGGCGGGACGCTCACCGGCACCGGCAGGTACTTAAAGTCCCGGAAGCCGGACCTTCACGTCGTCGCGGTCGAGCCCGCCTCCTCCCCGCTCCTCACGAAGGGCTTCGCGGGACCGCACGGGATCCAGGGGATCGGCGCGAACTTCATCCCGGAGACGCTGGACCGCTCCGTTTATGACGAGGTCCTCGCCGTCACCGACGAGGACGCGTTCGCTGAGGGCCGCCGCCTCGGAAAGGCCGAGGGCATTCTCTGCGGGATCTCCTCCGGCGCGGCGCTGAAGGCCGCGATCGAGGTCGCGAAGCGCCCCGAGGCAGAGGGCAAGACCATCGTGGTCCTTTTACCGGATTCCGGCGACCGCTACCTCTCATCCCCGCTGTTCAGTGAGGCGAAGTGAACCGGCAATACACCATAAACCGGCAGGCCATATAAGCCTGCAGGACAGCATAATACAGAAGAACAGAATAAACAACACAACAGGCACCGCGCGGATCATTCGCGCGGTGCCTGTTTTTTAGCTATTTCTGCTGTAAAGCTGTGCCGGACCTGTTTTTCCGGATCACGCTGCCTTTTACATCCTCGCGAGGATCGTCTCCCTTTCCTGGATGCTCTGGATGCCGCCCGGGAACTCTGTCGAAAGACTTGCCGACGTAGAAGCGAACGAGCCGACCGCCGCCAGCTCTTCCGCGTTCAGCTCTGCCGGGTCCTTCCCGATCTCAAGGATACGCGATACCGCGGAGCCGCCGAAGATATCGCCTGCGCCTGTCGTGTCGACCGGATGGACCTTCGGCCCGCGGACGCGCGCCTCAGCCGTTTTGTTCTTCAGGAAGCAGCCCTCCGGCCCGAGCGTGACCATGGCAAGCTTCACTCCGCACTCATTGATCAGGTAGTCCGCGCCCTCAGTCGGCGTAATGCCCCAGAGGAATTCCACCTCCTCGTCGCTGATCTTCACGATGTCCGCCTGCCGGAGCGCCCAGTTCAGCTGCTCCTTCGCCTCGTCCTCGCTCTTCCAGAGGTTCAGCCTTAAGTTCGGGTCGCAGGTGATGGTCTTGCCCTTCTCCTTCGCGTACGCGACCGCCTTCTGTGTGGTGGTGCGCATGGGCTCATCCGTCAGGGACAGCGTCCCGAAATGGAAGATCTTCGCCTCGTCGATCAGCCTGAGGTCCAGCTCCTCAAAGGCAAGCTGCGTGTCCGCGCCCGGCTTTCTCGCAAAGCTGAAGGAGCGGTCCCCGGACTCGTCGAAGGTGACGAACGCAAGCGTGGTGAAGAACCTGTCGTCTGTCACGATCCCGGAGGTTTCGATGCCGGCTTTTTCAAGCGTGCCGGTCAGCATCTTCCCGAACGCGTCGTTCCCGACCTTCGCATACAATGCGCCGCCGTGTCCGAAGCGGTTCAGCGCCGCGAGGAAATTCGCGGGGGCGCCGCCGGCATGCGCCGCCATAGTCGGATAACCGTCCTCATCCTTTGAGACGGATGCAAAATCTATGAGAAGCTCTCCAAGCGCAACGACTTCGATCATCTTTCTGACCCTCCACCTGTTTTTTTAGAAGCGCATCCGCCGGTCCCCGTTCAGGCGTTCCGGCTCATATGCCTTTTCATGCTATCTTGATTCTATCACAAAATGCAGAGTTCATCACCATGAAAAAGGAGAACGCGGAACCCTTCCGGTCCGGCGATTAATACTTGCGCGCCGGTATATTTCCTGTTAGAGTATGTTACACTGTATACTAATATAAAATGAATCTTTTCCCGGTCCTTCCCGGCCCCCGGGCACACAGAAAGGCTTTTCCATGAGTACTGTATCCACTGCAAAAGAAAACAAGATGGGGACGATGCCGGTCGGGCGGCTGCTTGTCTCCATGTCCGTTCCCATGATGATCTCCATGATCGTCCAGGCGCTCTACAATGTCGTCGACTCGATCTTCGTCTCCATGATCGACGAAGCCGCGCTCACGGCGGTCTCCCTCGCGTTCCCGATCCAGTCCCTGATGATCGCCTTCGCCACCGGTACCGGCGTAGGTATCAACGCCTACCTCTCCCGCGCGCTCGGGCAGAAGGACTTTGAGCGGGTCAACAGGACGGCGGTAAACGGCCTCTTCCTCGAGCTTTCGTTCGCGGTCATGTTCATTCTCCTCGGGCTCATGATCACAGGCCCGTTCTACCGCTCCCAGACAAGTGATCCCGTGATCCTGGACTACGGATACCGGTACCTGCGCATCGTCATGTGCCTGTGCCTCGGGATCTTCATGGAGATAACCTTCGAGCGTCTGCTCCAGTCGACCGGAAGGACCATGCTCTCTATGGCGGTCCAGATGACCGGCGCCATCTTCAACATCATCATGGACCCCATCCTGATCTTCGGGCTTTTCGGCATGCCGAAGCTCGGCATTGCCGGCGCGGCCCTCGCGACGGTCATGGGGCAGCATCTTGCGGCGGTCCTGGCGCTCATTTTAAACCTTAAGAAAAATACGGATATCCGGTTCCGTTTCCGCGGCTTCCGTCCGGACCCATCCATCATCAGGGGGGTCCTTACCGTCGGCATTCCGTCCATCATCATGCAGGCGATCGGCTCCGTGATGACCTACGGCATGAACCGCATCCTCATCTCGTTCACCTCCACCGCGACGGCAGTCTTCGGCGTGTATTTCAAGATCAACAGCCTGATCTTCATGCCGGTCTTCGGGCTTAACAACGGCAGCGTCCCGATCATCGCCTACAACTACGGCGCGCAGCGGAGGAAGCGCGTGACGGATACCATCCGCCTCCTGTTCACGATCGCGGTCTCGATCATGACCGTCGGCTGCCTCCTCTTCGAGCTGATCCCCGGTGTTTTCTTCCGGATGTTCAACGCCTCGGACCACATGCTGGAGATCGGCATCCCGGCCTTCCGGATCATCGGCCTCTCCTTCCCCTTCGCGGGCTACTGCATCGCGGTCGGCTCCGTGTTCCAGGCGCTCGGCAAGGGGATCTACAGCATGATCAACTCGATCTGCCGCCAGCTCGTGGTGCTGCTGCCTTCCGCATGGCTCCTCGCGCAGACCGGCGTGCTCCAGAACGTCTGGTGGTCCTACCCGATCGCCGAGATCGCGTCCGTCCTGATGTCCACGTACTTCTACCGGAAGATCACAAGGGAGATCATCTCGAAGATCGGGGAGCGGCCTGAGGAGGCCTGACCTTTCTTTGTCTGATCTGTCCCGGACGCATGGTTCCTTCTTAAGCTTTTATATAACGTGTCAGTCTTTGAACACAGAAAGTTCCCCGGGGCGATCCCCGGGGAACTTGTCTTTCGTCCATGTCTGACGCTTTTTTTAAATTTCCCAGCTTTCCGGATCATAGAAGATGACCCGGGTCCCTGCGTTCTCGAATTCGAAGGGGACGTAGAGGAGCCCGGACAGGGCCTCACGCACGGCTGCCTGGCGGTCCTCATCGACGTAAAAGAGGAGGAAGCCTCCGCCGCCCGCGCCGAGGAGCTTGCCGCCCTCCGCGCCGGCCTTCACGGCCTTGTCGTACAGCATGTCGATCGAGTCCGTGGAGATCTTCGAAGTGATGCCCCGCTTCAGCTTCCAGGTGTGGTCAAGCAGCCGGCCGAACTCTTTAAGGTCCGCCTTGGAGGTAAGCACTCCCTCCGCCTCGTCGACCAGGGAAAGCATCTCCTTAAGCTCCGCCGTCTTGTCCCGCACCGCGCCGTTGGTCGCGGTCTGGATATCCGAGGAGAACCTCGAGAAGCCTGTGAAGAACAGGAGCAGCTTCCTGTTCAGCGCCTGCTTCCGCTCCTGCGAGATGATGACCGGGCTCACCGTGTAGCCGTCCGCCGAAAAGCTGATGCGGTTCAGCCCGCCGAACGCCGCCGCGATCTGGTCCTGGAGGCCGCCTGCCTCATTGCAGAGGACGCGCTCCAGGTAGATGGCATCGTCCGCAAGCTTTTTCTTGTCCGCGTACTTTCCCTTCAGCGCGTAGAACGCGTTCAGCATGCCGACCGCGAAGGACGAGCTGGTCCCGAGGCCGGAGCGCGCAGGCAGGTCCGCCTCGTAGGTCAGGCGGATCTCGCGCATGTCAAGGTATTTCATGGCTTCCCTGACAGCAGGGTGGACGATGTCGTTCACGTCCGTGACGCGCTCGATCTTCGAGTAGGAAAGCTCCGTCGAATAGTCAAAGAAGCGCGGAAGATGCCGGACGTTCACATAGCAGTACTTGTCAAACGTCGTAGACAGCACGGCGCCGCCGTGCTCGTTGAAAAATGCCGGAAGGTCCGTCCCGCCTCCGAAGAAGGACATGCGGAACGGGGTCTGGGTTATGATCATATTGTTCTCCTGTTAAGCCGCGGAAGGAAGTCCCCCGCCGGCCTGGTGTCTGGTCCGCCGGGTCTGCCTAAAAACCGGACCGTGTCTGCTCTGCCGGTCCTGCCGGGACACCGCCCCGGCGCATCGTCCGCTGGTGTACTTTCGTCTGCACGCCATTGTCCGGCTCCGGACGGACCGTCTTTTAAGGTCCGGATCGAGACGGACAATGTAAGCGTCAGCCGAAAGAACACGCGGAGCATGCGTCCGGGGCGGATCACCGGCAAAACCAGCCGGCCGGATGTCAGTCTGGTGTTCCTTCATTCCGCAGCATTATTTCTAAGACCGGTCTAAGCAGGCCGGGATCTTACGCAAGCCCCACGCTTTCGCGGATCACCTGCGCCATGTAGTCGATCATCTCGTCCGTCATGCCCGGGTACACGCCGACCCAGAAGGTGTCGCGCATGATGCGGTCCGTCGTCTCAAGCGAGCCGGCGATCCGGTAGCCCTCGTTCCGGGCGCGCATCTGGTCGAAGCAGGGGTGGCGGGTCAGGTTGCCGGCGAACAGCATGCGGGTCTGGACCCCATGGCCCTCGACGTACTTCACGACGTCCGGGCGGTCTCCGCCCTCTTTGCAGGTGATCAGGAAGCCGAACCAGCTCGGGTCGGAACCCGGGCAGGCCTCCGGAAGGATCAGCTTCTCCTCCGTGCCCGCGAGCGCCGCCTTCAGCCGCGCGAAGTTCTCCTTCCTCCGCACCACGAAGGACGGGAACTTTTCGATCTGCGCGCAGCCTATGGCCGCCTGCAGGTCCGTCGCCTTCAGGTTGTAGCCGAAATGCGAGTAGACGTACTTGTGGTCATAGCCGCGCGGAAGCTCCCCGTACTGGCCGTCGAAGCGGTGGCCGCAAAGGTTGTCGACGCCGGACGGGCACTGGCAGTCGCGGCCCCAGTCGCGGAACGAGCGGACGATGCGGTGAAGGAGCGGGTCTCTTGTGTAGACCGCGCCGCCCTCTCCCATGGTCATGTGGTGCGGCGGGTAGAAGCTCGACGTGCCGATATCGCCCACCGTGCCGGTGAAGTACGTCTTCCCGTCCATCGTGTAGGTGCTGCCGAGCGCGTCGCAGTTGTCCTCGACGAGCCACAGCCCGTGATCGTCGCAGAACCTTTTCACTGCGGCAAGGTCAAAGGGGTTGCCAAGCGTATGCGCGATCATGACCGCCTTCGTTTTCGGTGAAAGCGCCGCCTCGAGCTTCGTCACGTCGATATTGTACTGCGGGATGGTCACGTCCACGAAGACCGGGACCGCGCCGTACTGGATGTACGGGGTCACCGTCGTCGGGAAGCCGCAGGCCACGGTAATGACCTCATCGCCCGGCAGGACCTGCCGCTCTTTAAGCAGCGGGGACGTAAGCGCCATAAAAGCAAGGAGATTTGCGCTGGAGCCCGAATTCACGAGCGACACGAACGGGACGCCAAGGTACTGCCCGAACGCCTTTTCAAAGCGGACTGTGTAGCGGCCGCTGGTCAGCCAGAACTCCAGCGCGCTGTCCACAAGGTTCACCATCTCGTCATGGTCATAGACGCGGGAGGCGTAGTTGATCCGGTCGCCCGGCGTGAACGGCTTCTTCCGTCCGTGGAACCGGTCGCAGTACTCGCTGACCGCGCTCAGGATCTCCTCTCTCGCTTCCGCCTCTGTCTTATGTTCAAAATTCATCTGTTCTGCTCCTCAATGAAATCTCTGATCTGCCGTTCCGTCACCGCCTGCATGTCTTTCCCGTTAAGATAAGCCCTTGACCACTCCGCGGTCCGCCTGACGGCCTCGTCGATGTTCCACACCGGCCGCCAGCCGAACACGCGCTTCAGCTTCGCGCAGTCGAGCTTTAAAAAGCCTGCCTCGTGCGGTCCGCCGTCCGGCTGCACGCGGTACGTGAACTCCGGTCCCCAGTGCTTTCCGAACAGCCGTACCAGCTCCCCGGTCTTCACGCAGTCCGCAAGATCCGGTCCCACGTTGTAGGCCCCGGCGAGCGACGGGTCCTCGTACTGCCGCCTCAAGATCATGAGATAGACGGAGAGCGGCTCGAGCACATGCTGGAACGGCCGCACGGAATCCGGGTTCCTCATGACGATCGCCGTACCGGCCTCCGCCGCGCGGACACAGTCGGGGATGATGCGGTCGGGTGCGAAGTCTCCTCCCCCGATCACGTTGCCGGCGCGCGCGGTGCTCACCGCGACGCCCCGCTCCTTAAGGAACGAGCGGTCATAGCAGTGCGTCACGAGCTCCGAGCAGGACTTCGAGTTGGAGTAGGGATCGTAGCCGTCCAGGCGGTACTCCTCCCCGAACGCCTCCCCGGTCTCCCGGTTCTCGTAGACCTTGTCCGTCGTGACGTTTAAAAGCGACCGGACGCTCTCCGTCTGCCGCACCGCCTCCATCACGTTGACGGTCCCCATGACGTTCGTCCCGTAGGTCAGGACCGGCTCCCTGTAGGAGGTCCTGACGATCGGCTGCGCCGCCATGTGGATCACGAACTCCGGCTGTGCCTCCTCAAAAACGGAAAGAAGCCGCGTGAGATCACGGACATCGCCCTCCACGGAACGCATGCGGTCCTTCAGTGAAAGGACCCCGAAGAGCGACGGGTCGGTCGGCGGCTCCAGCGCGTAACCGGTCACGTCGGCTCCCGCGAGAAGCAGCGCCTCGCAGAGCCAGGAGCCCTTGAAGCCCGTGTGGCCGGTCACCAGGATCTTTTTGTTTTTCCAGAAATCAAGCATGTCTAGCTCCAGATCTTCCAGGGAGCGCTGCCGCTCTCCCAGAGTTCTTCCAGTTTTTTCTTTTCACGCTGGGTGTCCATGCACTGCCAGAACCCCTTGTGATAATAGCCCATCAGCTCGCCGTCCGCGGAAAGCCGCTTGAACGGCGTCTGCTCCAGGACGGTCGCATCATCCTCCAGGTAATCGAAAATGCCCTGGTTGAAGACCATGAAGCCGCCGTTGATCAGCGTGCCGTCCGAATCCTCCTTCTCACGGAAGGAGCGGATCTGCCCCTCCGCGGAGACGTCCAGGACGCCTTTCGCCTGGCCGATGTTCACCATGGTCAGGGTCGCGATCTTCCCGTGGCTCTCGTGGAACGCCTGCAGGGCGCGGAGGTCCACTGTGGACACCCCGTCCCCGTACGTCAGCATGAACGGCTCGCCGTCCGTGTACTCCCGGATGCGGCGGATGCGTCCGCCCGTCATGGTGTTGAGCCCCGTGTCGATCAGCGTGACGCGCCACGGCTCCGCGTGCTTCCGGTGCACCTCCATACGGTTCTCCGCAAGGTCGAAGGTGACGTCCGAGGTGTGCAGGAAATAGTCCGCGAAGTACTCCTTCACCACGTACTGCTTGTAGCCGAGGCAGATGATGAAATCGTTGAAGCCGAATTCCGAATAGTATTTCATGATATGCCAGAGGATGGGCTGCCCGCCGATCTCGATCATGGGCTTGGGCTTCAGATGGCTCTCCTCCGTGATGCGCGTGCCGAACCCTCCGGCTAGTATGACGACCTTCATTCAGTCCCTCCGTGTTCAGAACGTATCGATATCAATCGCGAGCTCCGCGAGAAGCGCCGCACCCTTCCAGAGCATGGCCTCGTCCGGGGCGTAGCGGCAGCTGTGCAGCGGCCATACCTCCCCGCCCTCCGGGGTGGTGCCGAGCCACCCGAACGCGCCCGGGGTGTTGACGAGATAGAAGGAATAGTCCTCTGCCGTCATGGCCGGGTCCTCCGGGACTGTCACACTCTCCTCACCGAAAAGCTTCGCCATGGTGCGGCGCATGTAGGCCGCGTCCTCCGGATGATTGACCACCGCGTTGTACCCGTACTCATATTTCAGCGTACCCTTGCAGCCGTACGCCGCGCAGATCCCGTCAAGGATCTCGCCGAGCCGCCTTTCGCACATCCTCCGCACCTCCGGGTCATAGGTCCGGCAGGTGCCCTCCATGTCGCAGGTCCCGGGGATGATGTTGTAGCGGGACCCTGCCTTGAAGATCCCGATCGTGATGACCGCGGACTTCAGCGGGTCCAGGTTGCGGCTGATGACCGACTGGACCGCGCTCATGAACTGCGCGCCGCAGACCAGCGCGTCAACGCCCTGGTGCGGCTGTGCCCCGTGGGATGAGCTGCCCTCGATATGGATGAAATAGTGGTCGGACGATGCCATCATGGCGCCGTCGCGTACCCCGAGCACGCCGGTCGGGAGGTTCGGCCATACGTGAAGGCCGAAAACATGGTCGATCCCTTCAAGCGCGCCGCCGCGGATCATGGTCCGGGAGCCGCCGTTCGGCGCGAGCTCCTCCGCAGGCTGGAAGATCAGGCGCACCTTTCCCTTCAGCTTCCCCTGGTATTCCTTCAAAAGCCTTGCCGCCCCGAGCAGCATGGTCATATGGTTGTCATGGCCGCAGGCATGCATGACCCCCGGCTCCTCCGAGGAAAACGGCAGGCCTGTCTCCTCCGCGATCGACAGGGCGTCCATATCGGCGCGCAGCGCGACTGCCGGACCGTCCTGCGCCCCGGTGAGCTCCGCGAAGATCCCGTTCGAGCCCTCGATCCCCGTCCGGATGTCCCATCCGCCGATCTCCTGAAGCTCCTTCAGGATCAGTTCAGAGGTCCTTTTCTCGTTCCATGAGGTTTCCGGGTGCCTGTGTAGCGCGCGGCGCACCTCCTCAAGATGCGGCTGGATCGCTTTTGCTGAATCGATAAATGACATATGGGCCTCCTTTCACTGTTCATCCTATTATACCGCCCCTTCGCGGTATTTAAAACCATTGTAATTATACAGCACCCCGGACCCGGATCGCTTCACGATCCGGGTCTTGTGTGGCCGGAGGCGCTTCGCGCCTTGACCACACCGGAATCAGCAGCGAAATCCGGTCGGAAAGCAAGCTTTTCCCTCGGATTTCACTGCTGATTCCGGTGGTGCTGTCATTTAAAATACTGCGGGAACCGGTCCCGCACCTGCTTTTCCGCGACGCGGAACCTTGAAAGGTGCAGGTCCATGATCCGGCGCGCCTCAGCGCCGTCGCCTGCCTCGACCGCCGCCACGAGCTCCTCGTGGTCGCGGATCACGTTCCGGACGTTCACGTCCTTAAGCGTCAGGTTCCGCACCCTGTCGAAGTGGATCGCGAGGCTGCCCATCATCGCGTGGATCTCCGACTTCTTCGCGATCCTGAACAGCAGCGCGTGGAAGTCGTTGTCCAGCGTGAGGAAGCGCGCGTTCGTCGCGCCGGAGCCCTCGTAAAGCTTCTGCCGGGCGATGTTCTCGCGGAGCAGGTAGAGGTCCTCCTCCCCGGCCATCCCGCAGCAGAGCTCCGCGACGGCGCATTCCAGCACCTTTCGGAGGAACTGCGCCTCCTCGACGAGGTCGTAGTCGATCAGGGCGATCGCGCTGCCGCGCTGCGGCCAGATCTCCACGATCTTCACCTTGGAAAGCTCGATCAGCGCTTCCCTGACCGGCGTCCTGGAAAGCCCCATCTGCGCGGAAAGCTCATTCTCGCTCACCATGCTCCCGGGCGCAAGCTCCAGATCTATGATATTTTCCTTCAGCGTACGGAGGGCGTAGTCCCTTCCGGACTCTTTTTCTTTTCTCTCCGGTATAATGAGCGCCATAACATGCCTCCTGACGGCCGGGCTTATGATCCCGGTCCCTGTTCCTTTGATTGTACCTTCTTTCTTACTAGTATACAAGAGTACAATATTTTTGTAAATTCCTTCTTGAATTCTAGTATACAAGTGATACAATAAATGTGGACGCGATATGAAGCAATCAATGCGGATAGATGTGAACATTATATTTTGGAATAAAGCCTGGAAAGCATATGGCTGCGGAAAGGACGGTATATTTATGGAAAAGAGAGAATTTGACCTGATCACGATGGGCGAAGTCATGCTCCGTCTTTCCCCGCCGAGGCACGCGCGTATCACTGACAGCTCGGTTTTTGAAAAGCATGCCGGCGGCGCGGAGCTGAACGTGGCGGCGGGCGTCGCGCAGCTCGGCCTCCGGAGCGCGGTGCTCACGAAGATCCCGCAGTCCCCGGTGAGCGCGTATCTTAAGAGCCGCATCCGCTTCATGGATGTCTCCGATGACTTCCTTCTCTTCGACGAAAGCGAACGGGCGCGCCTTGGCATCTATTATTATGAGGGCGGCGCGTATCCGAGGAAGCCTTCCGTCGTCTACGACCGCGCGGGAAGCTCCATGAACAGCCTGAAGTTCGAGGAACTCCCTGAGGAGATCTTCACCGCTTCAAGAATGTTCCACACCACCGGCATCACCCTCGCGCTTTCCCCGAACCTCCGCGAGGTGACCTCCTCCGTGATCCGCCGCATGCATGACGCAGGGACCAGGATCTCCTTCGACGTAAACTACCGCGCGAACCTCTGGGGCGAGGACGAGGCCCGCGAGACCATCAAAAAGATCCTTCCGCTGACGGACATCCTGTTCGTCTCCGAGGAGAGCAGCCGCCGCATGTTCCGGAAGACCGGGACCCTGGAGGAGATCATGCGCTCCTACGCGGAGGAATACGGCGTGAAGATCGTCGCGAGCACACAGCGCACCGTCCACTCCCCGCGCGTCCACGACTTCACCTCGACCGTCTACGACGCGAGGACGGATACCTTCTATACGGAAGAGCCGTACAGGAACATCGACGTCATCGACCGCATCGGCTCCGGCGACGCGTTCGTCGCGGGCGCCCTCTTCGGGCTCCTGAAGTACGCGGACGCGGAGAAGGCCATGGAATTCGGCAACGCGATCTCGAGCTTCAAGGATACCATCCCGGGCGACCTCTTAAGCACGAACTTTGATGAGATCAGCTCCATTATCCGCGCGCATAAGAAGATCGGCCCGGACTCCGAGATGAACCGCTGACGGGACCGTCCTGTACGGTCCACCCTGCACGGACCACCCTGCATGGACCCGGCCGGGGAAGGCAGGAAACGGAAACAGGCCTCTTAAGCCGGGCCTCACACATGATTTCATACCAAACGGGCTGCCGCCCGGATACCGGTCCTCCGATATCTGATGCGGCAGCCCTTTCTTTTGTGGTACACTGTACAAAACACCTCAAGGAGATATTATGAAACGGATCACGATCGGCATCCTCGCGCACGTCGACGCGGGCAAGACCACGCTCTCCGAAGCGCTGCTCTTCTCCTCCGGCGCCATCCGGAAGACCGGGCGCGTGGACCACGGGGACGCCTTCCTCGATACGGACGAGCAGGAAAAGCGCCGCGGCATCACCATCTTTTCAAAGCAGGCGGTCTTCCGGTACGGAGACACGGAGTTCACGCTTCTTGACACGCCGGGCCACGTCGATTTCTCGGCGGAGGCCGAGCGCGTGTTGCAGGTCCTGGACGCCGCCGTCCTGGTGGTCAGCGCGCCGGACGGGGTGCAGAGCCACACGGTCACGCTCTGGAACCTTTTAAAGAGCTACCGCGTGCCGGTCTTCGTCTTCGTCAACAAAATGGACCAGCCCGGGACGAAAAAGGACCGCGTGCTCGAGCAGCTTAAAAACACGCTGAAGGGCGCCTTCCTCGATTTCAGCCGGCCGGAGGCTTTTTCAGCCCCGGAATTCCAGGAAGAGCTTGCCGTGCTGGATGAGACGCTGCTGGACCGCTTCCTGGAGGAAGGGACCCCGGTGGACCATGACGGCATCGTCCGGCTTGTCCGCGAGCGGAAGCTCTTCCCCTGCTTTTTCGGGTCCGCGCTCCGGCAGGAGGGCGTGGATGCCTTCCTCTCCGGCCTTGACCGGTACGCGGCCGCCCCGGAATACCCGGCGGAGTTCGGCGCGAAGGTCTTCAAGATCTCGCGCGACGCCCAGGGGACGCGCCTCACCTTCATGAAGATCACCGGCGGGACGCTGAAGGCAAAAATGATGATCCCGGGCCTCGACGAAAAGGCCGACCAGCTCCGTCTCTATTCCGGCGCGCGCTTCACCCCGCTCCCGGAGGCGGAGGCAGGGACGGTGCTCGCGGTCACGGGACTCACGGAGACCCGCGCGGGCGAGGGCCTCGGCTTCGAGACCGGCTCCCGCATGCCGATCCTCTCCCCGGTCCTCGCGTACCGGATCGTACTGCCGGACGGCACGGACGCGGCAGCCATGCTGCCAAAGTTCCGCGCGCTCGAGGAGGAAGAGCCGGAGCTCCACATCCTCTGGGACGAGCAGACGAAGGAGATCCACGCGGAGCTCATGGGCGCGGTCCAGACGGAGGTCCTGAAGGCCCTCGTGAAGACCCGCTGGGGCGTGGACATCGGCTTCGACACGGGGAACATCGCCTACCGCGAGACCATCGCGGACACAGTCGAGGGCGTCGGCCATTTCGAGCCGCTCCGCCACTACGCGGAGGTCCACCTCATCCTCTCCCCGGGCGAGCCGGGCAGCGGCCTCCGCTTCGAGACGAACGTCCGCACGGACAAGTTCGCGACGAACTGGCAGCGCCTCGTCATGACCCACCTGGAGGAGAAGGAGCATGTCGGCGTGCTGACCGGCTCCCCCATCACCGACATGAAGATCGAGATCGCCGCGGGAAAAGCGCATGAAAAGCACACGGAGGGCGGCGACTTCCGGCAGGCGACCTACCGCGCCGTCCGGAACGGGCTCATGCAGGCGGAAAGCGTCCTCCTGGAGCCGTGGTACTCGTTCTCGCTGGAGGTGCCGCAGGGCGCCGTGGGCCGGGCGATGACGGACCTGGACCGCATGTGCGCAAGGTTCGCGGTCGGCGGCGGGGACGGCGAGGAGGAGGCCCGCCCGGGCTTCACCCTGGTCACGGGCGAGGTCCCGGTCTCGGAGATCCTGAACTACGCGGACGATGTCCGTGCCTACACAAAGGGCGAGGGGCGGCTCGACGTGCGCTTCTCCGGCTACAAGCCATGCCACAACGCCGAGGACGTGATCATCGCCTCCGGGTACGACCCGGAGCTCGACGTGAGGAACTCTCCGGACTCCGTCTTCTGCTCGCACGGCGTAGGCACCGTGATCCCGTGGTACGAGGTGAAGGACTATATGCATGTGCCTGCGGTCCTTGAGGACGGCGCCTCCGGAGCCGCTTCCGGAGACGGAAGCTTCGGGGACGCGGAAGGGGCGCAGCGCTTCCGCCCGCGCACGGGCGGCCCGGATGAGATGCTCCTCTCCGTCGAGGAGATCGACGCGATCATCGACCGCACCTTCAACGCGAACCGCCGTTCCTCCGGGAAAAAGCGCCGCTGGGGGCAGCCGAAGAAGCGCCGCTTCAAGGAGGTCCGCGACTACAGCGCCGCGGCGCCCGGCAGCGTGAAGATCGCGGAGGCGAAGCCGCGGACGGAATACCTGCTGGTCGACGGCTACAACATCATCTTCGCCTGGGAGGACCTGAAGGCGCTCGCCGCGCTGAACATCGACAGCGCAAGGCTGAAGCTCCAGGACATCCTGGCCGACTACCAGGGCTACCGCGGCTGCGAGCTGATCGTGGTCTTCGACGCGTACCGCGTCGCGGGGCATCCGGTCGAGATCCTGGACTGGGACAATATCCACATCGTATTCACGAAGGAGGCCCAGACCGCGGACAGCTATATCGAGCAGTTCTCCGAGGAGCACGCGAAGACCGACCGCGTCAT
>CACXDR010000329.1 GCA_902766415.1 uncultured Lachnospiraceae bacterium | reverse complement strand
GTTCTTAAGGAGCTCCGGATAACGCTTCCAGCTCCTGATCGAGATATCAAGGTCGTTTAAGAGTTCCATGCAGCTCCCTTTCAAATCATCCTCAGTCTCTCCACGATCTCCTTCATCCGCTCCGCGCAGAAAAGGATCTCTTCCTCCGTGTTGTACTCAGAGACTGTAAACCTTAAGGAGGCGCGCGCCTCCGTCCTTTCAAGCCCCATGGCGAGCAGTACGTGCGAGGGCTCCGGGGAGCCTGAGCTCCAGGCCGCGCCGGCGCTCGCGCAGATCCCCATACGGTCCAGCATGATGAGCGCGGTCTCCGCTTCGATCCCGTCAAACCTCACGTTCAGGCTGCCGGGAAGGCGCCTTTCCATGCTTCCGTTTACATGGGTCCCGGGGATGCCGTTCCTGAGCGACCGGAGAAGAAGGTTCCGGAGGGAGGCCTCCCTTGCCGCTGCCGTCCTCATCCCGTCCGCCGCGAGGTACGCGGCTGTCGCCATACCGACGATCCCGGGCACGTTTTCCGTCCCCGCCCTGAGCTGCCGTTCCTCCGCGGTCCCGCGCAGGGAGGCTTCCATGCGCACACCGTTCCTGATATACAGGAAGCCGCAGCCCTTCGGGCCTCCGAACTTGTTCGCGCTTCCGCTTAAAAGACTCACGCCTGCCTCATCCACGTTCACCGGGATATGGCCGAAGGCCTGCGCCGCGTCTGTGTGGAACAGGACGCCGTGCCGCTCCGCGGCGGCCCCGATCTCCCTGACCGGCTGGATCACGCCCGTCTCGTTGTTCGCGGCCATGACGCTCACAAGCACGGTCTCCGGCCGGATCGCCGCTTCCACCTCCGCAGGGTCTATGAAGCCCTCCCTGTCAGGCGGGACCACCGTGACGAGCGCGCCGCGTTCCTTTAACGCCTCCGCTGTTTTAAGCACCGCCTGGTGCTCGATGGCGGAGGTGACGATGTGCGGCTGCTTTCCCTTCCGGGCAGCCGCTTCAAAAACACCTGCCAGCGCCCAGTTGTCGGACTCCGTCCCCCCCGAGGTAAAATAGATCTCGTTCGGCCGCGCGCCGATCATCCGGGCGATGGTCTCCCTTGCCCAGGAGACTGCCCGGCGGGCCTGCCTGCCGGGCCCGTAGGGGGCGGAGGCGCTGCCGAAGCTTTCCGTAAGCCATGGGAGCATGGCCGCTGCGGCCTCCGGCCTGACCGGCATGGCCGCGGCATTGTCAAGATAGATCAATTCCGGCTCCTTCGCAGCCTTCGCTGCATATCAGGGCCTCTTTAAGCCTTGAGGCCCGCTGCATGTTCCTTCGCTGCCGCGAGGGCCTTCGTAAGCTGGTCCGCGCAGCTGGTATTCTTAAAACCGCACCTGTTCCCGGCAAGCTTCTGAATGAGGACGTCCGCGTCCTCACCCTCGCAGAGGATCCCGATCGCCTTCAGGTTCCCGTTGCAGCCGCCGGCGAACGCGAGGTTGCTCACTTTATTGTCTTCAAGGTCAAACATGATCCTGCGGGCGCAGACGCCCTGCGGTGTATATTCATAATGCATAACTATTTCCTCCTGTGGATCTGAATCGTAATTTTCAGTATATCATACCTTTCTGAGATGTACAAAGGAGGCGCCCCCTTAAGGGACGCCTCCCTGATCCGGCCTGTGCGGCCGTGCTTTTTTATCATGATCCGGCGGGAATACCCGCGCTTCTTAAGGCGCCGGGAGCGTTCAGATCCTGAACAGCCTTCCGCAGCCCGCGATCCTGTCGCCGATGCCGGCTGTCCTGAAGAGATCCCAGAGAAACGCCTGGTTGCTCGTGATGACAGGCTTGCCGGTCTCCTCTTCAAGGGCCTCCGCGATCTCCATGCTTCGTAACGCGCCGCAGCTGATGAAGATCGCCTCGGCGTCAGGAGTATCGACCGACCTCGCATACGCGCGGATGAAATCAGGCGCCACCGCGGCGATGTCGAAATCGTTGACCAGGTTCATGCCCTGCATGTTCGTGATCTCAAAGCCCCAGTCCTTCAGGTATTTCGCCTCCTGCTCGTTCACGGTGTCAAGATAGGGCGTGGCGACCGCGATCCTCCGCGCGCCGACTGCCTGAAGGCCGTGGATCACGCCGGTGATCATCGTCGTCGCTGCTTCCGTGTCCGGCCGCGTCATGAGCTGCTTTTTCGCGAACTCCTCGCCGATACACAGGCTTCCCGAGGTGCATCCGTACCCGATCGCCTTCAGATGGACGCCGGGGACCAGCCACTTCGCCGCCTCCGGCAGGTTCACGCCTGCTGAAAGAAGGTTCTCTACCGTGACCTCAAGGGGCATTTTGACCCTGTTGAAATGAACGCCGACGCCTTCGGGCAGGATACGCATCGCGTCGGAATCCGTGATCTGCTCCGCCGCGAGAAGGATGATGCCGACGTGTCCCCGCGGGAACCGTCCCTCATCCATAACCACATTCACTTTCTCCGACCTGAACATGGCTTGCGTCCCTTCTTACTCTTCCCCGATGCTTCCGTGCACCGCCTTGTCGCGCGCCTCCGCCTCATCCACCGGCTCCGCCATGTGGAAGCAGAAGTGGCAGTGCCCGTCCTTAAAGAAGTGCTTGTCGTGCCGGCACCTTAAGGCGCTGTTGTAGCCGTAGGCGATGGCCGGGTCCACGAGCTCACAGTAATGGATGCCGTACTTCTCCATTCCGTCCTCGCTGAACGTATGGGCAAAGACGCATTCCGTGAAGACCTCCTCGATCTCTCCGTCCCTGATGGTGTCCTCGCTCCTGAAGTGCTCGCTGCGCTCCATGTCATAGCAGGAAAGATAGTGCTCGATGTCGTTCTGACATCCCTTCGCGGCAGCTCTTTTTGCGATGTCCTTTCCGCGCTCCACGCCGAAGTTCCAGACGCCCCGGCGCATTGCCTCAACGCCGGCCTCGCCGAAGGCATCCTCCGCTTCCTTCGTAAGATGATAGAAGAGACGCGCGAACAGGATATACATGTTGACGGGTTTTTCGACTTTTTCCATGATGTTCTCCCTTCTGTTTTCAGGCAGGTTTCACGAAGTCCCGCAGGAAAACGTCGTAAAGTGCCTTCCCGCGGAACCGTCCGCATTTTCCTCTTTTACTGCTGCTTCATCTTCCGTTCCGCAAGACCGTTCAAGTAGTAGAGCCCAAGCCAGCAGCCCACATGGGAAGCGGTCTGGAGGCTGTAGGCGTCGGGATAGATCTCGACGAAATCAAGTCCGCCCGCGCCCGCGAGCCCTGCCTCATGGACCATCATGAGAAGCTCATAGGAGGTCAGTCCGCCCATATCCTGCGGTCCCTGCGTCATGCAGGAAGCGTCCATGGAATCGGAGCAGATCGTGATGTAAATGAACTC
>CACXDR010000328.1 GCA_902766415.1 uncultured Lachnospiraceae bacterium | reverse complement strand
CGGCCGTTAAAGCGGACCATCCAGAACGAGCTGGAGGACCGGCTCGCCGAGGAGCTTCTTGACGGGACTGTGAAGAGCGGGGAGACCGTGCGGATCAGCTGCGGCGAGAAGGACGGCGAAAAGCGTCTCCTCTTTGAGGACGAGGGCGTCCCGAGGAAAAAGAAAAGGCGTCCCGCGAAAACGGCGGGGGCCGGAAAGTAAGGAGCGTTCCAGGCAGTATGGCTAAAATGAAAGCTTCCGCGTTTTTCTGCAGCGAGTGCGGCTTTGAGTCCGCGAAGTGGATGGGACAGTGCCCGGCATGCCGGGCCTGGAACACCATGGTCGAGGAGCCGGCGGCGAAGCCCCGGGGACCGGGGGCAGCGTCCCGTGCGTCCCGCGCCGCGGCAGTCCCGGTCACGCTTTCCGAGATCGAGGCCTCCGCGGAGGACCGGATGACGACCGGCTTCCGGGAGCTTGACCGCGTCCTGGGAGGCGGTACGGTCCCGGGCTCCCTGGTCCTGGTCGGCGGCGACCCCGGCATAGGGAAGTCGACCATCCTCCTCCAGGTCCTGAGAAACTTCGCGGCGGACGGGCGGAGGGTCCTGTATATCTCCGGCGAGGAGTCGTTAAAGCAGATCAAGATGCGCGCGAACAGGATCGGGGAGGCCCGGGGGGAGCTCCGGTTCCTCTGCGAGACGAACCTCGGGACAATCCGTGAGACGATCGACCGGGAACATCCGGACATTGCCGTCATTGACTCCATCCAGACGATGTACTGCGAGGAGGTCTCGGCGGCGCCGGGGTCCGTAAGCCAGGTCAGGGAGTCCACGAACATCCTTATGCAGATCGCGAAGGGAAGCGGCATCGCAATCTTTATCGTGGGCCATGTGACCAAGGAGGGACAGGTTGCGGGACCGCGTGTCCTTGAGCACATGGTGGACACGGTCCTCTATTTTGAGGGAGAGAAGAACGTTTCCTACCGGATCCTCCGCGCGGTGAAGAACCGTTTCGGGTCGACCAACGAGATCGGCGTGTTCGAGATGACGGAGGAGGGGCTTAAGGAGGTCGCGAACCCTTCGGAGTACATGCTTGAGGGACGGCCGGTCGGCGCCAGCGGCGCTGTGGTCGCGTGCTCCATGGAGGGGACCAGGCCCATCCTTCTGGAGGTCCAGGCGCTGGTCGCCGAGACCGCCTTCGGGATGCCCAGGAGGACGGCAGCAGGCATCGACTATAACCGGGTGAACCTTCTTATGGCAGTGCTGGAAAAGCGCTGCAGGCTGCCTATGGGGCGCTTTGACGCCTACGTGAACATCGCCGGCGGCATGCGGATGAACGAGCCGGCGATCGATCTTGCGGTCGTTCTCGCGATCGTTTCTTCCTTCCGCGACATGCCGGTGGACGAGCACACCGTGATGTTCGGGGAGGTCGGGCTGTCCGGCGAGGTCCGCGCCGTCTCCATGGCGGAGTACCGGGTGCGGGAGGCCGCGAAGCTCGGCTTCACGACCTGCATCCTGCCGAAGTCCGCAGTCTCAAGGATCCGTGTCCCGGAGGGTATGCGGATCATTGGTGTGTCCACCGTGAACGAGGCGATCCGGGTGCTGTTCGGGTAAAGGGATCTTCGAGATTCCGCTTGACAGTCCGCGGGAAACTATGGTATAGTTACGTGCGTGCCGGTGAGAGCGCCGGCATAATAGAGGAATAGTTCAGTGGTAGAACGTCGGTCTCCAAAACCGATAACGGGGGTTCGAGCCCCTCTTCCTCTGTTTTTTTATGCCATCTATGCTGAAAAGCTGGTAAGAAAAGGACCTCTGCTGCGCCCTGGGCGCCGGCAGAGGTCTTTTTCTGTATGCGGCAGCAGGGGTTCAGCCGGCCTCCTCCCTGAGGATCCTCCGGTAGAAGCCGGCGGCGACGATCAGCGAGATCGTGTCGATGACCGGCTGGACTGCGGTGAGCCCGTACATGGGGGCCAGCCGGTCGAGGAAGAGGAGCACCGGGATATCGAGGAGCCCCTTCCTTATAACAGAGCAGATCAGTGCCTCCCGGATGCGTCCCATGCCCTGGAAGTTCACGATCAGCGGGTAGTTGAGCGCCATGAGCGGCATGCCTACGACCATGATCCTTAAAAAGGCCGCGCCGTACTGTACGGTCAGGGCATCTTCGATAAAGAAGCGGACAAGGACCGGTGACAGAAGCTCGAACACCACAAGGCACGCCATGGAAAAGGAGAAGGAGAGAAAGAGCGCGAAGCTGAAGATCTCCCGTCTCCGCCGGAAGTCCCCCGAGGAATAATTAAAGGAGATCAGCGGCAGGACGCCGGACGACACGCCGATCGAGAAGGTCAGGGGAAGCTGGTCGATCTTCTTTACGATCCCGAGGGCCGCCACTGCCTCACTCCCGTACGCGGAGATAAACTTCGTCATGGCGCCCACGGCCACCATCGTGAGAAGGTACTGCACCGTCGACGGAAAGCCGGTCTTCAGGACAGGAGGCAGGCGGAGACCCGCGAAAGCAAGCCTCGAGGGACCGGGCCTTAAGACGGAGTCCCTTCCGCGGAGGAGGATAAAGGCCAGGAAGAAGAGGCAGGCCGCGAGGCTCGAGATCGCCGTGGCAAGCCCTGCGCCCTCTGCTCCCATGCCGAGAAAGCGGTCCAGGACAAAGAACGGGTCCAGGACCATGTTCAGGATACCGCCGCCGGACACCCCGACCGAAGCGGCGAAGGCGCCGCCCTCGGATCGGATGAGGTTCGCGAGGACGATGTTCATGATGAAGGCAGGACCTCCTGCGATGACCACCCATTTCACGTAGGCGCGCGCGATGGAAAAGGTGGAAGGATCCGCGCCGCTGATCCGGAGAACGAAACCCGCGGACATCCGGTACAGGAACGCAAGGAGGACCGAGGAGAGAAGCGCTCCCCAGAACGAGACGGCTGCTGTCTCTTCCGCAGCGTCCCGGCGTTCCTTCCCCAGCTCGTAGGCGATCCTCCCGGCGCCGCCCACCGCGAAGAGGTTCGCGAGGGCGGTCATGAGGAGCGTGGATGGGAAGGCGACCGTCACGGCGGCTGTCTGCCGCGGATCGTTCAGGAGCCCCACATAGTATGTGTCCGTGAGGTTATAGGCCAGCATGACCATCTGGCTTATGACGGTCGGCACGACCTGCCGGAGCACTGCCTCCTTCACGGGCATTTTGCTGAAAAGATAATGCTTGTCCATAATAAGCTATTCTATATCAGAACACCCGGACCCGCCAGAGGCGGAGTCCGGGTACTTTTGCTTTTCATCTTAGATTAATTACATCAGGAACATTAATTATACCAGGAACATCCGTTACACCAGGAACATCGCTACGATGCCGGTGACCGCGAGGCCTGCGGCGACGGGGATGATGTTCTTCCGCGCGAGCTCGATCGGCGAGATACCGCAGATCGCGGCGACCGGGACGACGCCCCACGGGATGACGGTGCCGCCGCCGACCCAGATGGTGGTGATCTGGCCTAACGCGGCGAGGACCTCGGTCTTAAGGCCGATCGAATTGCCGAAGGTCAGGGCGACGGAGCCGACCAGCGGAAGTCCGGAGAAGCCGGAGCCGTCAAGGCCGGTTGTGACGGCGATGACCATCTCGAAAATGACGGCGAACGGCCCGTTCATCGGGATATGCTCGGAGATAAAGATACTGATGTCGTTCAGGATGCCCGGCGCGCCTTCCCCGAGGACGCTCTCCGCGAAGCCCTGGCTTCCGAGGAAGAAGAACGCCGCGATGACGATGACCGGCGCGAAAATACGGATGGAGAAGATGAAGCCCTCCTTCAGGTAGTCGACCGTGTTCTCAAGCGCCGCGGAGATCCCGTCGGTCGCGATCGTGATGATGCAGGTAAGGACGAGCGCGGTGCCGGCGACAAGCGCGGTGGCGTCGCCGCCGACGATGTGGAAGACCAGCATGGAGGCGATGATGGCCGCGAAGGAGATGGTGATCAGCGCGGTCAGGGCTACCGCGAGCCCCCTGTTCCTGATCTCGACCTTCTGGTATTCAGCTGTGACCTGCTGGTGCTCCTTATTCTGCGCAAGCTCGCGCTTCATCATGACGAAGGCCACGATGGAGGTGGTGACGCACATGACGACCCACAGGGGGAAGAGCGTGCCCATGAAGTGGACGATCTCCTGCTCGCAGGCCTTTGAGGTGATCGCGGGGGCGCCCTGGATGAAGAAGTCGGAGGACAGGCCCATGCCGTGGCCGAAGATGTTCATGGAGACCGCCGCCCAGAGTGCCGGAAGGCCGACGGTGCCGGCGACCGGGAGAAGCAGGGCGCCGATCAGCGCGACTGCCGGGGAGGGCCAGATCAGGAGGGATACGATCAGCATGCAGAGGCCGATGCCCCAGAAGGCACCCTCCGGCTTCCTGATGACCTTCCGCACGGGGCTGATCATCATTTCATCCACGCCGGCCGCGTGCATCGCCTTGGACATCGCGGTGACGAGGGCGATGACGAGGAGGATGCTGTAGAGCTCGCTGTTCGAAGCGATCAGGGCGTTGTTGACGATCTGGACCGACTTGATCAGGCTCTTCGTGTAGACAAGGCCGATAAGGACGATGCCCAGGACGCAGGGGATGACGATCTCCTTTTTAAAGCACAGGGCGACAAGGATAATGAGAGTCATTATGATATACACATAATGGACTGCGTTGAGAGTGACCATAGCGATAAACTCCTTCTGATTATTATTATGTAAATCTTAATTAGTAACGTATCGCCAGAGGCTTCTCTGTGTCAAGAAAAATCGACAAAAAATATACTTTTTTGTCGATTTGATGGACGAAATGTAGATATCTGGGCCGCGGGACGGTCCTTGACAGAGGCTTCCGGGTTTTTTATAGTATTCCTATAAAGGAACACTATAGTCCCTGAAAGGAAAAGGAGTTTACTTATGAAAAGAATCGTAGTGGCCGGCGGCGGATGGTCCGGATGCGCCGCGGCCGTTGAGGCAAGAAAATCCGGAGCCGAGGTCGTCCTTCTTGAAAGAACGGACATGCTTCTCGGGACCGGCCTGGTCGGCGGCATCGTCAGGAACAACGGCCGCTATACGGCAACGGAGGAGCTCTGCGCCATGGGCGGCGGCGAGATCTTTTCCGTGATCGACCAGAACCTTCTGCATAAGAACATCAGCTTCCCGGGCCATGAGCACGCGGACCTCTACAGCGTCGCGACGCTCCCCATGGCAGTCCACAGGTACCTTGAGGCGGCAGGCGTAGAGCTTAAGCTCAGGTCCCGCGTCACCGCTGCTGAAATGGACGGAAAGCGGATCCTCTCCGTGAAGGACGCGGAGGGCAATGTCTATGAGGGCGATGTTTTTATCGACACCACCGGCACGGCCGGCCCCATGAACAACTGCTCGAAGTACGGAAACGGCTGCGCCATGTGCGTTTTAAGGTGCCCGAGCTGGGGCGGCAGGGTCTCCCTTGCGGGCCTTGCGGGCGTCAGCGAGATGCAGGGACGGAAGGCCGACGGAAGCGTCGGCGCAATGAGCGGTTCCTGCAAGCTTCTGAAGGAATCCCTTTCCCGGGAGATCCAGGACAAGCTGAACGAGACCGGTGTCTGTGTCGTCCCGATCCCGAAGGAGCTTATCGAGGACCATCTTTCCATGAAAGCCTGCCAGCAGTACGCGCTGCCGCAGTTCAGGGACAACCTGGTGATCCTTGATACCGGGCACGGGAAGCTCATGACCCCGTTCTTCGACATCGACCGCCTCCACAAGGTCCCGGGCTGCGAAAACGCGCGGTACGAGGACCCGTATTCCGGCGGCAAGGGCAATTCCATGCGCTATTTCGCGATGGCGCCGAGAAACGACGCGCTGAAGGTCGAGGGCGTTGAGAACCTGTTCTGCGCCGGCGAGAAGGCCGGGCTCCTGGTCGGGCACACCGAAGCGATCTGCACCGGCGTGCT
>CACXDR010000327.1 GCA_902766415.1 uncultured Lachnospiraceae bacterium | reverse complement strand
TCGCGGCCGACACGCACCATGGTGGCGGTCATCTCATCGAACGGGATCACGACCTCGAAGCCCGCGCATACCGCCTCCGCCGCGGTCGCGGCGATCGAGACTGCCGCCATGTTCCTGGCAAGGCAGGGGACCTGCACGAGGCCGGCGACCGGATCGCAGATCAGTCCAAGAAGGCTCTGAAGGCTCATGGACGCCGCGTCGCAGACGTTCTGCGCCGTCCCGCCGATCATCTGCACCAGGCCCGCCGCCGCCATGGCCGTGCCGCAGGCGATCTCCGCCTGGCAGCCGTTCATGCCGCCGTTGAACTCATTTCCGTCCACCATCATCAGCACGCCGATCATGCCGGCGGTCATCATCGCCTCATATAAGGCGTCTCCGTCCAGTCCCATCTGGTCAGCCGCGGAAAGAAGAAGGCCCGGGACGATCCCCGAGGAGCCGCCGGTCGGGACGCAGACGATCTTGCCGGCCGCGTTGCTGTGCTCCATAACGGAGAGCGCGGCAGGAATCGCCGTGTTCAGAAGCCCCAGCGAGGGCATCCTTCCTGTGCCGATGCGCCCGCGCATCCCGCGCGCCTTCGGCTCCACGATACCGTCGAACCGGAGATCCTCACGGTAGCCGCCCTCGAGGGAGTCCTTCATGATACCGATCAGCATGTCACAGTAGCTGCGGACCTGCTCTTCCGTCCATCCGCTGGCGGCCATCTCATAGTCGATCGCGGCGCGCGCAGGGGAACATCCCTTTTCCTCACAGTAGGCGGCAAAGCCTTTCCCGTCCTCGAAGGGGACCTCGCGGGTCATGTCGCAGACCTCGGGATGGACCGGCTCGATCGTGCGGACGCGGAGCACCTCAGGTCTTGCCTTCAGCTCCTCTGTCAGCTCCTCCGGGATCGCGACACCGGATTTGACGTTCACGATCGCGTACCGCGAGCCGCAGGAAACGGAAACGCCGTTGAGATGGCCGATCCGGTTCTCCATCTCAGCCTTCAGCTTTTCTGCCGCCTCCCGGGAGGGTTCCTTCAGAAAGACGACCAGCTCGTAGCTCGTGCCGTCGATATTCACAGGGCAGTCGTCGATAAAATGCATCCGGACGGCGCCGCCGCCGAGGGATTCCCCGATGACTGAAAGCTCCGTGCCGTCCTGAGCGGTCATGCGGGACCGCAGGACCTCGCTTCCGCCCACGGTCAGATCGTCCACCATGGCGAACGAGATCTCCATGCCCGCCTTTTCGGCGTTCTCATACCCGTCCTTGAAATCAGGAGCGTTCTGCTCCTTTCCGAGGATACCGTTGACGTAGGCGATATCGCTCTTCATCCCGTAGAGCGTCGTCACGAACGCCCCGCCGGAATAGTACTCCACCCGCACCTTTGCCGGGACCCCGCCGAGGATCCGGTTGCAGATCCGTCCGATCCTGATGGGGCCGCAGGTGTTGGAGCTTGAAGGCCCCGGTGTGATCGGGGCCAGCGCGTTATTGAATATCGTATGAAACTCTTTCATCTTTTTGATCTCCGGAAGTCAGTGGAGCCGGCCGTGCCGGCCTCCTGTCACTTGATATATCCGAGAAGCCGGGGCAGAAGCTCCGGGAACGCGGGGACATACGTCGTCAGGATCAGGGTCGGGATCCATGCGAACAGGATCAGAAGCAGCGTCGGCTTCAGCTCGTTCTTGACCTGGGACCCGGTGACGCGCGCGGACAGGTAGAGCAGCGGCGCGGTCGGCGGGGTGACGTTGCCCATGCCGATGTTGACGCCCAGGATCGCCGCGAAATGGAACACGGAGATGCCAAGCGAGTTCATGATCGGCAGAAGGATCGGCGTAAGAAGGATCGTGTTGGAGCAGTCGTCCATAAGCATGCCCATGATGACCATGAAGATGTTGATCATCAGAAGGATGACGTACTTATTATCCGTGATGGAGGTCAGGAGCCCGAGGATCATGTCCGGAACGTTCTCCGTCATGTACAGACGGGAAAGGACCTGAACCGCCAGAAGCATCGCCATGATAACACCGGTGGTCTTGCCCGCGTCGACCATGGCCGCCTTATAGTTCTGGAAGCTGATCTGCCTGTAATACAGTACGCCGGCGATCAGGCCGTAAAGAACGGAAAGCGCCGCCGCCTCCGTCGCGGTAAGCCAGCCGCCGTAGATGCTTCCCAGGATGATGACCGGCATCATCAGCGCGGGGATCGCGCTTTCGCCGTGTCTCTTCCCGTCGGCCTTTTTCGCTGCCTTCTCCTCTTCCTTCGCCTCGGCGTCGGCGATCATCTCATCGACATAGTTTCCGCCCTCGGCATGCGCCTTGCGGACGATGACCACGTTGACGATGCTCATCAGGATGACGAGCAGGATGCCGGGCAGGACAGTCGCGACGAAACAGCCGAGGACCGAGGAGTTGGAGCCCCAGGCGAACAGGATCATCAGCATGCTGGGCGGGATCAGGATCCCGAGCACGCCCGAGCTCGCGACCAGCGCGCCGATCAGTCCGTCCGGATAGCCGGCCTTCCTGAGACGGGGCGCCATGATCGCGCCGATACAGGAGACCGTCGCGGAGGACGAGCCGGAGACCGCTCCGAAGACCGCGCAGGAGACCACGGTAACGATGCCGAGGCCGCCCTTCATCTTTCCGAGGGAGGTCTTCTCGACCGCGCCGACCAGCTTCTCGCCCAGGCCGCCGTTGTTGATCAGGGATCCCGCGAGAACGAACAGCGGGATCGTAAGGAGCAGGATCGAATTTACCTTGTTGTACCCGTTGATCAGGAGCATCGGCGGCTGCGTTCCGGTCCCGAAACAGATGATGATGGAGGAGACCAGGAAGGACAGCGGCACGGGGACGCCCATGACCAGAACTACGATAAGCGCTATTAAAGCAGCCAGTACTAACATTGATCAGCCCTCCTTCTGTCCGTTTTCAGCCCCGGATCCTTTGAATGCCCGGATCGTAGCCAGAGTGTCGCGGACCAGGTACAGAGTCCAAAGCGCAAAAGCGATCAGCATGGGAATGGTCGCGATCACGACCGGCAGCTTGTAAACGATCGACTTCGCGCCCTTGTCCATCTGCCAAAGGACATATTTGAAGCACCAGCTGGTGAACAGCGCACAGACCACCAGTGATATAACATTCTTGATCAGATTGACCGTATTCACGATCTTCGGGTTATGCGTAAACAGGGACAGCATATCCGCGGAAATGTGCGTTTTGTCACGGGACGCGCACGCGGAGCCCGTAAAGTACAGCCAGAACGCCACGAACATGGTCAGCTCCTCGGAGCCGAACCAGTCGAGCTTCAGGAAACGGCATGCCGCGTTGACCAGGATCATCATCATGACGGCAGTACCGGTAATGACGAGGATCCACTCCTCCACCCATTCCAGAGCCTTGTCCAGTTTTTTCAGTGCTTCCATAAAAGAAAAGCTCCTTTCAGATCTTCCTGCTTTAAAAGGCGTGCTGCGCGTAGGATATCGGCACAGCACGCCCCGTTATTCCTGAAAAGCGGTCCGGAAATTTACTTCAGGGATTCTTCGATCTTCTCAAGCCAGCCTTCCGGATAGTTCTTTGCCAGCTGCGGCCACACGTTCGCGCGGCAGCTCTCAGCAAACGCGGTGAGCTCCTCCTCCGAGAACTTCGTGACGTTGATGCCTTCGCCTTCCATCTTTTCCATCATCTCGTCGTTGAAGGACTCTGCCATGTCAGCAGCCTCCGCGCAGATGTCGACGACGATGCCCTTGATGATCTCCTGATCCTCCGGAGAGATCTTCTTCCAGGTCTCCTGGCTGAACAGGATCATGGTCGCCTCCTGGATATATCTGTAATCGTAGAACTCCTTGATGATATCGCGGAAGGACAGGTAATTGATCTGTGCGGTGCCGCCTGCGAAGCCGTCGACAACGCCGGTCTGCATTGCGGTGTAGGTGTCAGAGTACGGCATGGAGGACGTACGGAAGCCCATATCCTGGAGGCAGAGCGCGTAAACATCCATCATGGGAGAACGGATGATAAGGCCCTTGTCCGCCCCCGGCTCGGTGATGTTCTCAAGCGGCTTCATGGCGCCGATGCCGTTGAAGCCCTCGCAGAAGATGCCAAGCAGCTGGATGCCGACGCCGTCCAGGGCGCTGTTCAGCTCCTCGCGGAGGAAGCTTCCCTCGGAGTATGCCTTAAGCAGCTCGTCGTATGAGGACGCAAGGTACGGAAGCATGGTCGCGGAAACGCGGGAGTCATAGGTCTCGACCGGGGAGATATGTGCGCAGTCGATGGTTCCGACCATCAGCTCGTCGAACACGTTGGTGTAGTCGCCAAGGGCGCTGTCGGCGTACAGCGTGATCTTGATCCTGCCG
>CACXDR010000326.1 GCA_902766415.1 uncultured Lachnospiraceae bacterium | reverse complement strand
TGCTATGATCCCGCGTGCACAGGTGTGTTTTTAAGTCTTTACGCGGGACTTCGCATCGGGGAGGTCTGCGGCTTGAAGTGGGAGGACGTAGATTTTGAAGCCGGGGTGCTTCATGTGCGCCGTACGCTTTCAAGGATCCAGAACGTGACGCATGAGGAGACGGAAAGAAAGCACAGGAGCAGGCTGGGGGACGATGTTCCAAGGACGCGGGTCATCATCGCAGATCCGAAAAGCGCCTCCTCAAAGAGGGACATCCCGCTACCGGCGGGGCTTGTGGCGATCCTCGCGAAGTACCGTGCAGCCCCGGAGGATTATGTCCTGACCGGCACGCGGCTCTACAGGGAACCGAGGAACTACTATTACTGGTACAGCCAGGTGCTTATGCGGCTCGGGCTTCCGGCGTACAACTACCACGCGTTAAGGCATACCTTCGCTACGTACTGCGTGGAGCACGGGATGGACGCGAAGTCGCTTTCCGAGATCCTGGGCCATTCCGACATCACCATGACGCTGCGGCGGTATGTGCATCCTTCCATGGAAGCAAAACGCCGTCAGATGGAAATGATCGGACAGGGCATGGATCAGTTCCGATTAAGTAATGAACTTCAGGCAAACCTTAAGCTGAGCATGGAGAAAAAAGCAAGGCGTCACGCGCATCGGCGAAGGAGGCCCGGAAACAAAAAAAGCGCCTCCCTGAAGGAAGCACCCGAAAAAGTCTGATTTATACTTATTTTTTTGGGCAATGCCGGTTCGTTTAGTTCATTACTTAATGATAAAGGCGTAAATGTACTGAAAGACTGGGGAAAATGCGGGGATGAACGGGAAAAGACAGGAGAGAAAGGAGGAGACATAAGAAAAAGCCCCGCTGACCCCTTTTTCATTAAGCACAGTACTTATTGCTAATGGGGTAATGGGACCTCGAAACTGATAAACGCACTATACATCCGAAAAACGGATTAGTCAACCAATAAAATTAAAATTTGCGCAAAGATTTTTGTGCATAATCACATGATATCGAGAAAGCGCAGACAAATTTACAGTTAATTTTTGCGTATCCATGGACGATCACGGATGATTCATGAAGTACGGATATGGGGTAAAAACAGAGCCTATTTTCGAACTGAAACCGGCGTTTTTACCCCTCAAACATTATTATTTAACCAGTTTTACCCCATATTTCTTACCTGGATAAGCCTGCATTCATGCGGGCTTTTCCTTTGTTTTCCGGAAGTACTGTGCTTCACAAAACAAATAAGCGATCCCAGGAAGGGGGAGGTTTCATTTTATGACACTGAGTCGGAAGCTGCCTGCGGCGCTGATGGCCGCCGGCTTGAGCGCAGCCTTTGCCTGTACCTCTTATGCAGGCGGGGCACGTATCGTTTACCAGGGGCATGAGGAAGGCTTTGTCGTGACAGAGCATGGCACCGGATCCTTGACGGACCTGTTTCCTGAGCTTAAGGACCTTATGCCTGGGGATACCGCGGAGGAGGAGATCTCGGTCGCCAACAGCAGCGGGTCAGATAATGTCCGCTTCCTGCTGCGGCCGGATCCGGAGAAGGAAGGGGATACGGACCTTCTTTCAAAGCTGCAGATGACTGTGAAGAACGGGGAAGAGGTCCTTTACCGGTCCGCCCCGGAAGCTGCGGGATACGGAGATGCGGCGCAGGGCGTTTTTCTGGGGACATATGCCTCCGGCGAGGCGGCACGTCTTACGGTCACCGTCGGTGTTCCCCGGGAGCTTGAAAACGCGTACGCGGACCGCGCCGAGGAGTTCTGCTGGATCGTGACAGCAGAGGAAGCGGGAGAGAGGACGCCGGATGATTCTGACTCCGGAACGGAGGATCGTGATGATCCCGGCCATGATCCCGGCGGCGGGACGGGCGGAGGCTCCGGGAAAAAGGACAGTCCGGGAGGTAACAGCAAGGGCCCGGGCATTACGCAGGAGACTGTGCCTGAGGCCACACCGGGGAATGCTTCAAAGGGCAGTTCCTCCGGAGGCGTATCCGGCAGCGGGACAGGAGCATCGTCCGAGGTGCTTCCTTTCCTGGAAGGAGAACCGATCCCTGAGAGGAACCGGCGGCCCCGCCCGAAGCTTCCGGATACCGGTGAAAAAAGGTACTCGCTCTTATGGGAACGATCGGTGCCGGGATGCGTGATCTTTTCGGTGCTGTCGCTCGCGGCGGTGCTGGCCTTCCTGAAAAGGAGGAAAGGCTCATGACAGGATCAGTGCTTCCCGGCGCGGGAAAGCTTAAAAAGGCGGCTGGGATCATAGGGAACGCTGTGTCAGCCGGCCTGCTTGCGGTGGTGCTTCTGCTTGCGGTGCTCCTGGTGGGCGTGCGGCTTGCGGGCTATACGCCTTACGCCATCCTTTCCGGGTCCATGTCGCCGAAGTACAAGACCGGCGACCTTGTGTATGTGAAGCGTGTCCCGGCGGAGGAGATCCGGCCCGGAGACGTGATCACCTTTGTCGCGAACAGTGACCTTCTGGTCGTCACGCACCGTGTCATTGAGGCGGATCACGAGAAGGGCTTTTTCCGGACGAAGGGCGATGCCAACGACACGCCGGACGGCGCGCCGGTCTGGTTTGAAAATGTGCTGGGCCGGGCCGAGTTCGGGATTCCGAAGCTCGGGTTCCTCGCGATGAAGCTCAGGGAAAAGCGCGGCAGATACCTCGCGGCGGCATTTTTCCTCGGCGTCATGCTTCTCATGGTCATCGGCGAGCTGTTAAAGCCCGAGCCGGGGAGCGCATTCGCGGCAGGGAAGGAAGAAACAGGCGCCGCGGCGCCGGTCCGGACGATCCTCACCGAAAAGGACGGGGGATCAGCTGGAAAGCTTTAAGCGTTTTTCATTTTGTATGCGACAGCCACGCGCGGGCTGCTGCAAATATAAACATTCTCACAGGAGGAGCATTATGAAGTTAAGGAAAGTTGTGTTGACGGCATCGGCAGCGGCGCTGGCCGCAGGGATCGCGGCGGCAGGATCGCTCGCCTATCTTCAGAAGGAGTCGGCGGTCGTTACGAATACCTTCGTCGCCTCTGGCGGCGGCGAGATCGTGAACCCGGACCAGGAGGAGATCACCGGCGATGACGAGAAGACAAAGCTTCACAACTTCGACCTGAAGGAGCATCTCATGGTGATGGGCGCTGACGGGCGCTACACGAAGGCTGACAGCAACGAATACATCCCCGGGGGCATGACAGGCACGGGTGATGACGGCAATGCCTACAAGGTCACGCCCGGCGTGGACCTTCCGAAGGACCCGTTCATCCACATCACACAGGGGCAGAAAACGGAGGTCCCGGCCTATCTCTATGTGGAGATCGTCGACGGCCTGGCCGCGAATAATTCGAAGGGACTTAGCTACGACGTAGGAGATGACTGGATCGAGGTGACGGGCGTCACCGGAAAGAACCAGGGAAAGATCTACGTTTACGGGGCTTCAGGCGCCGCGACGATCGTGGATGAGCAGACGACGGCGTCGGCGGACCTTGACGTCCCGATCCTTAAGGACAATGTGATCAAGGTCGCGGACAATAACGCGGAGGGCACCGGCCTGGTCATTACGGACGGGGACGAAAGCACTGCGGGCGATGCCATCGACCTTCAGTTCTACGGCTACATCGCCCAGGCGTCCGCAGTCGGCACAGACGAAAACGCGCCGGCGGCAGGGACTGTCGCCGCGGCGGCGAAGGTCTACCAGAACTGCTTTGGCGAGTAATGCATTTATAACGGGACGGAGATAAACAGATGAAAAAACGTGCATTCCTTGTCCCGGCGCTTGCGGCCGGTCTTGCGGCGCTCTCCGCGGGCGGTTCCCTGGCGTATTTCACGTCGCTTCAAAAGGCGCCGGAGCACTTCCAGGTCGCGGGCGGCCAGGATCCGGACAGCCTCTTTTCGATCGAGGTCGTGGAATCGAAGATCGATCCGGAGACCGGGAGGCCTGCTGCCGGCGGGGAGACCACGAAGGAAGGAAATACGTACGAGCACGTAGTTCCCGGAGCGGTGCTTATCAAGGATCCGTCCGTCAGGAACACCGGAGCGTACGGGCAGTATGTCCGGGCGAAGGTCACCCTGACCGGGGCACACGCCTGGGAGCGGGCGAGGGAAGCGCACCGGGGCGAAAAAAACGGCTTTGACGACATCGGCCGCATATTCGGAGGCCTGGACACGGCGAACTGGACCGTGTCCGGGGACTCCCCGGTCCTTGATGAGGGCGCCGACGAGCTGACCTGGACCTTCTACTATAAAAAGGTCCTTGCCGGAGGAGAGAGCGCCGGGATCTTTCAGAACATCGTCATACCGGAATGCCTTGATTCCGGCGATATGGCGGAGCTCTCGGGCTTTAAGATCAGGATCCGCGCCGAGGCGGTGCAGTCTGACTATACCGCGGACAGCGCGCCCGGGGCCTTCGGACTTCTGGAATAACGGAGCGAAACTATGAAACGGAAAATACTTTTAGCCGGCTGCGCCGCGCTGCTTTCCGCCTGCATGACGGCAGGATCATTCGCGTATTTTTCAAAGGAAACGCGCGCGGTCAGCACGGTCACGACAGGAAAGATCGACGTGTGTCTTGTTGAAAGGGACCCGGCCGGGAAGGAGCTGCCGGCAGAGAGCGCCACGATCCTTCCCGGAAGCCGGATCGGAAAGGCTGTTTCCGCGGAGAACCGCGGCGGCCACCCGGCTTATGTGCGGATGAAGCTTCTGACCGGGGTGAGCGGCGACGCGCTTCCTGCGGACGGCTGCCTTCTGATCGATCCGGACCTTCAGCACTGGACGTTCCGGGACGGATGGTACTACCTGAACGAGGCGCTGCCGGCAGGGCAGGAGAGCCCGCCGCTTTTTACGGAGATCCGCGCGTCCGGACCGCAGATCGACGTGCGTTATCTCGGGAGGACTTTTACGCTGGACGTCGTGCTGAGCGCCGTCCAGAGCGAAAATAACGGAAGCACCGTATTCGATGCTTCCGGATGGCCGGAGGCGAAATCATGAGGGCAGAGCGGGTTTATCACAGTAAGGAGGAAGATACGGATGAAAAGAGGGCACCGCAGGACAGCGGTGACGCTGCTTGCCGGCCTGACGGCACTGACCGTGTTCTCGCAGACGATTTTTGCAACAGAACCGGCAGAACGGAGGATCCCGGATATGACGGCGAAGACCCTGACAGAGGACCATCCCGCCGTACCGGTCCCGGCGTCTTCTTCTGCGGCGGGAGAGCCTTTCGGGAGATCGGAAGAAGGTACTGCCTGGCACGCGGAAGATGGAACATCGGCGGAGAAGGAAACGGAGCGTGCGTCAGAAGATGCTGAAGGAAACCGGGCGCAGGGAGAGACTTCCGGAAGCAGCGGAACGGTTTCCGGAAAAGCCGGAAACGGCGGATGGGCTTCCGGACTGGTCCAAAACATCACGTCCGTCTTCGAGTCGTTTATCACATGGGTGAAGGGCGCGGGCAGATATCTGGACGAGGAGGATGCGTACCGGGATTATTTCGGCACTGCCTCCGGCTTCGACGCGTCCGGCAGGAGTACGGATCCTGACGGACAGACCAGGGCAACCTCCCCGGACGCGGCAAGGCTCCTGCGGGCATCCTCCTCAGATGCGGCGGGAAGGCAGGCGTCCGCTTCCGATGCGTCACGCAGACAGACATCCGTTTACGATGTGTCACGCAGACGGGCGTCTACATCCGACGCCGGCCGGGATGATGCTGCCACACCTTCCGACGCGTTTCCCGAGGAAGGACCGGTATTCAGTGAAAAGGGATTCCTTGCAGCCCTGCTGAAGGGCCCGGGGAAGGCGCCGGAGGATGACAGCACTTATCCGATGCTGAAGCGTGAATACCAGGAAGTAGGAGGCCCGCTCTGGTATCTCTACTATGCCTGGGCGGAGAGCCTTGCGGATACCTTCGTGACAGGGTGCGAGCTTCAGCTTAAGAATGAAGCGCCGGAGCCGGACCCGCCCGGCACGGTCAGCATGTATCTCTATGACGCGGTGCAGGACGACCCGTTCCGCGAGGACGAGCCGGCTGCTTACACAAAGATGGACTGTGTGAAGACGCTCCCGGATTCCACGGAAATGCAGTTCCGGACGGATGAAGACGGCGATCTTTACTGGTACTACATGACGGAAGAGGGACTCGAAACGCTGGAGCGGCAGGACGACAAGACCTTCCGGATCAGCGCATCGCCGGAGGAAGAGGGCACTGTGAACGTTCACAGGATCCCCGTAGGGATCATAGAGGACCCGGACCTGATCACCGTCGACCAGGTCGGAGGAGCGCATATTGCGACAGAGACAGAGCTCAGAAAGGTGGAGGTGTATGTAAATGATCTTCTTATTAAATCCATAGAAGTTTATTTCCCAGTTGATGGACATAGGTCTATTAATCCGGAAAACCAACTAGATGTATGGAATGTGAGCGATGATTATTTTTATGGTGAGGACTATAGCTACGACAGGGTGCAAAAAATATATGAGATACGTCTTTGGAATTATCGATACTCATTAAAATATTCTCCCAACGGAGGGACAGGAACTTTTGAAAGACAGTATTATCCTGATGCTAATGGGTTCACCACCGATCGTCGGCATACATTCACTATTACGACACAGACTCCGGAAAGAGACGGGTACACTTTTTTAGGCTGGGCGGAAACTCAGAAGGCGAAGAAAGCAAAGTATCAACCGGGCGGAACCATTACCATTGAGTACAGAAATGGATCTGCAGGCAATACGGGCGAAAGAGTAGGCACTTTATACGCCGTCTGGAAGCGCAGCAGCTGTACCGTGTCCTACGCGTATACAGGGACGGTCCCGGAAAACGCGCCGCCGCTGCCGGAAAGCCAGACGGTGGACTACGGGGCTATCGTTTCGCCGGCACCCGCTCCGTCCATGACGGGATATACCTTCAGCGGCTGGAGCATCGGCCTCGACTTCATGGTGGAGACGGATACCGTGATCACCGGAAGCTGGACCATCATCACGCACACCGTGACGCGGATGGTAAGGTGC
>CACXDR010000325.1 GCA_902766415.1 uncultured Lachnospiraceae bacterium | reverse complement strand
TCATCAACCTTCACGCGGGCCCGGCTCTCATGATGTGCTCCACCCTGATGGGTGCGGCAGTCCTGATGGGCGTCCTGACCTCCAGCCTCGGCGCGGACGGCTCCGTGATCTCCGCAAAGACGATGGAGCTTCCCGCGGACGCGATCCCGTCTGTGGTCCGCTGCCTTGCAGGCATCGTCTCCTCGATCCTTCCGGCAAGCCTCGGCCAGCATCTGCCGCTTGTCATCGGTATCCTGTCCGTGCCGCTCGCGCTTGCGTTCGATACCGACAGCTACTTCTACGGCATGCTGCCGGTCATGATCGGTATCGGCCAGGCCTTCGGCGTGGAGGCTCTCCCGATCGCGATCGCAATGGTCGTCTGCCGCAACTGCGCGACCTTCATCAGCCCCATGGTTCCCGCAACGCTCCTTGGTACCGGCCTCGCGGAGGTGGATATCAAGGACCACATCAAGGCGAGCTTCATGTATGTCTGGCTCTTCTCGATCCTGTGCATGCTTGTTGCCGTCGTGGCAGGGATCATGCCGCTCTGATCTTCTGAAAAAGTATCTGTGTCCGGGGCCCGGGGCCCCGGACAGCATAAAAAAGGCATCCGCTGCGAGTCGGATGCCTTTTTTATTTCCGGCGGTACCGGATATTTTAAATGATCAAAAAGAGGGGGTTCTTATGATCAGTGGCCTGTAAGGGGGGCCGGGCAGCTCCGCTGCCCGGTATGAGTATGAAAAAGCTTTCGCAGTTCCGGAAATCTGAACTTTGATGACTTTTGTCTCCTCTCGAAGACATTTTTATAATACTGGATATTTGTGACAAAACTATGGATTCGTCCTAAAAAAAAGATAAAGAGTATGAAGAATCGCGGTCAGTTATGAAATCCAAAAAAACACTTTCCTAATAATACCCGATTGGCTATAATTGTAACAGACTATTGCCTGGGGCACGCGGGATCCCGCGTGTCCCCTTCTGGAGGAAGAATATGTTTGGTATGACATCGAACGACATCGGTATTGACCTTGGTACGGCCAGTATCCTTGTTTACATCAAAGGAAAGGGCGTCGTCCTGAAGGAGCCGAGCGTCGTCGCGATCGACCGCGACTCGAACCGGATCCTTGCGATCGGCGAGGAAGCGCGGCTTATGATCGGCAGGACGCCCGGAAACATCATAGCGATCCGCCCGCTGCGCCACGGCGTTATTTCCGATTATACAGTCACGGAAAAGATGCTGAAGTACTTTATCAACAAGGCAGTCGGCAAGAAGACGCTGCTCCGTCCGCGCATCGCGGTCTGCATCCCCTCGGGAGCCACGGAGGTCGAGCGCAAGGCGGTCGAGGACGCGACCTATCAGGCAGGCGCGAAGGAGGTCACCATCATCGAGGAGCCTGTCGCGGCGGCGATCGGCGCGGGGATCGACATTTCCAAGGCCTGCGGGAACATGATCGTTGACATCGGCGGCGGCACCACGGACATCGCCGTCATTTCCCTCGGAGGCCCGGTCGTCTCGACGTCCATCAAGATCGCGGGCGACGACTTCGACGAGGCCCTGGTGCGCTACATGAGGAAAAAGCACAACCTCCTGATCGGCGAGCGCACCGGCGAGGACATCAAGATCCAGATCGGCGGCGCCTACAGGCGCCCGGAGGTCCTGACCATGGAGGTCCGCGGAAGGAACCTGGTCACGGGACTCCCGAAGACCATCGTCGTCACCTCGGACGAGACGCTGGAGGCGCTGCAGGAGCCGGCGCTGCAGATCGTCGACGCGGTGCACAACGTCCTGGAGCGCACGCCCCCGGAGCTTGCTGCGGACATTTACGACCGCGGCATCGTCTTCACCGGCGGCGGTTCCCTCCTTTACGGTCTTGACCAGCTCTGCCAGGAGAAGACCGGCATCAACACCGCGATCGCCGAGGCACCGCTTACGGCAGTCGCGATCGGAACAGGAAAATTCATCGAATTCCAGCACGGAGACGCGGAAGAGAAGAAGATCTTCAATTGAAGCTGAGAAGGGCTTTTAATTACGGATGGCTGTAGTCGAAGGCTATATAGAAAAGATCAAATACCGGAACGAGGAGAACGGCTGGTCCATTCTCAGCGTGGCGTCGGACGGAGAGGACTATGTCCTGGTCGGGACGTTCGCCATGATCGGGGAGGGAGAGTTCATCTCCGCGGAAGGCACGATGAAGGTCCATCCGGTATACGGCGAGCAGCTCGCCGTGGAACATTATGAGATCAGAACACCGGAGGACAGTGACGGCGCGCTGCGCTACCTGTCCTCCGGCGCTGTTAAGGGGATCGGCGAGGCGCTGGCGAAGCGCATCGTAAAGCGCTTTAAGAACGATACGCTCCGCATCATGGAGGAGGAGCCTGAACGCCTCGCGGAGGTCAAGGGCATCAGCGAGCGCATGGCCATGGAGATCGGCGCGCAGGTCAGCGAGAAGAAGGATATGCGTGACGCCATGCTGTTCCTCACGAAATACGGGATCGGCATGAACCTGGCCGTACGGATCTACAAGCAGTACGGGGACAGCGTATACTCGATCATCCGCGACAACCCGTACCAGCTCGCGGACGATATGACCGGTGTCGGGTTCCGGATCGCGGACGAGATCGCCTCGAAGGCCGGCATCCGCGCGGACTCCGAGTACCGGATCCGCTGCGGGATCCTGTACACGCTCGGGCAGGCGGAGGGCCAGGGGCACCTGTACCTCCCGGAGGCGGAGCTGGTCCGGAAGACCGCGGAGCTCTTAGGGCTCCCTGAGGAGGGCATGCGCATGTGCCTCATGGACCTCCGGATGGACCGCCGGATCGTGGTGAAGCGGATCCCGGACCCGGAGCGTGAAAGAAGGCCCGCGGAGGTCCCGGAGGGGACCCTGCCGGACGGAACGCTGCCGGACACGGCACTGTATGATGAGGCCATGCCGGACGGGGCAGTGCCGGAAGAGACCTGGGCGGTGTATCCGGCATCGTCCTACTATACGGAGCTGAGCACCGCGGCCATGCTGCGGGACCTCGACATCCGGTCGGACGAGCAGGAGGAGCGGATCCTTTCCGTCCTGCGCGCGGTCGAGGAGGAGGACGGGATCACGTTTGACGCGCTGCAGAAGCGCGCGGTCACCGAGGCCGCACGGTCCGGGCTCCTCATCATCACCGGCGGCCCCGGCACGGGAAAGACTACGACGATCAATGCCATCATCCGCTATTTCGAGCGGCAGGAGGCGGAGATCCTTCTTGCCGCGCCCACAGGCCGGGCGGCAAAGCGCATGACGGAGGCCACGGGACACGAGGCGCGGACCATCCACCGCCTCCTTGAGATCAGCGGCATGCCGTCGGACGACCGGCAGGGCAGCGGCAGCAGCATGGCAGGCATGCATTTTGAACGGAACGAGCTCATGCCGCTCGAGGCGGACTGCGTGATCATCGACGAGATGAGCATGGTGGACATCCGCCTCATGAACGCGCTTTTAAAGGCGGTGAGCGTGGGCACGCACCTCATCCTGGTGGGGGATTCCGACCAGCTCCCGAGCGTCGGCCCCGGGAACGTCCTCCGGGACATGATCGCCTCGGGCGCCTTCAACGTCGTGCGGCTCGAGAAGATCTACCGGCAGGCGGAGGAGAGCGACATCATCGTGAACGCGCACCGCATGATCCGCGGGGAGCGGATCGACCTCGCGAAGCGGAGCAGGGATTTCCTGTTTATCCGGCAGGACACGGCGGAAGGGGTCATAAGGACCATGCTGACGCTGCTCCGGGAAAAGCTCCCGGATTATGTGCACGCGTCCGCGGACGAGCTCCAGATCCTTACGCCCATGCGGAAGGGCGTGCTGGGGGTCGAAAACCTGAACCGCGTCCTCCAGGAGGCCCTGAACCCGCCGCGGGCGGGAAGGACCGAGAAGGAGATCGGCGGGACCCTGTTCCGGACGGGCGACAAGGTCATGCAGATCAGGAACGACTATGACCGCGGCGTCTATAACGGCGATATAGGGATCCTCACGATGATCAACCAGTTTGCGGAGACCTTCACAGTCCGGTTCGACGAGGGGCGGGAGGTGGAGTACGCCTTCGGGGACGCGGAGGAGCTTGAGCTCGCGTACGCTGTCACCATACACAAGTCCCAGGGCAGCGAGTATCCGGCGGTCATCATCCCCGTGTGGCAGGGACCGCGCATGCTGCTTACGAGGAACCTTCTCTACACGGCGGTGACCCGCGCGCGGAGCTGCGTCGCGATGGTCGGCATACCGCAGTACTTTTACGACATGGCAGGCAATACCCGGGAGCTCCGCCGCTATACCGGGCTCGCGGACAGGATCCGGGAGCTTTACGCGTGACAAAAGGGCCCGGGGCAGAAAGAAAGGCGCAGTATGCGTATGGCTGATATCCGGAGCATCGCGGGGGTCCTGGCGGATTCCGTTTTCCCGCGCCGCTGTCCCGTCTGTGAGGAGATCGTCCGCACGCCGGGCAGCCTGATCTGCGAGGACTGCCTTCGCAGCATCCCGTTCGTCAGGGAGCCGGTGTGCATGAAATGCGGCCGGAGCGTCAGCGACCCGTCTGAAGAGCTCTGCCGCGACTGCGCCGGAAGGGCGAAAAGCTTTGACTACGGCGTGGCGCTTACGGATTACGACGACCTCATGCAGCGCGTGATCACGGACATCAAATACAGGAACCGGCGGGAGTACGTCCGCCCGTTCGGGCGGCTGTTCTTTTTAAGGCTCGGGGAGACCCTGCGGGCGATGCGCCCGGACTGCCTGGTCCCTGTCCCGGTCCACCCTTCGAGGCGGCGGGCCCGCGGCTTTAACCAGGCGGAGCTCCTGGCGGGGGAGATCTCCGCCTGCTCCGGGATCCCGGTGCGCGCGGACCTTCTTTTAAGG
>CACXDR010000324.1 GCA_902766415.1 uncultured Lachnospiraceae bacterium | reverse complement strand
CGCCAGGATGATGGGCATCGGGAAGCCGAAGCACAGCCCGTAGAAGCTCAGGAGGAAGGTGTTCCTCATGGTCCTCCAGAAATCGAGCGACAGACTGTCGCCGCCGACAAGAAGGCGTTTAAAGTAGGAGAAGCCGGAGAACAGCTGCTCCGACACCGGCAGTACGCCGTCCGCCACCTTAAAGGAGCCCAGCAGTTCATACATCGGGAAATAACGCCAGAACAGGAACACCAGAAGCATCGGGACCAGCATGATATACAGGCGCCAGTCCTTCGCCACGGTACGCCCGACGTGCAGCCAGTAGTGCTTTTCCACGTCGTCGCGCACGGCCTGCTCCGGATTTTCCCGATAAGTGCCTGTGGCCTCATCGTAGATCAGAAAATCCGCCGCTTTTGACTTCATACATTTACCTCCTTTAGATCTATCTCCCCCGGCTTATGCCGTTTATGAGATCTGTTCCCTTTCCTCCTCCTGTATCCGGAGAAGGTAATGCTTCTGGTCCTCGAAGATCCCGTCCAGCCGGCGTACCACCCAGATGATGACGAGGGTGAACACCATGGAAAGCGAGTCCGTCGTATAGAACCCGAGTGCCTGCGCAGGCGAGGCCCCGGTCAGGACCGCCAGAAGCGCCCGTCCCGTCTGCATGGACAGGAGCACCGCCGCCGCGAACACCATGGAAAGAAGCTGGTCTCCGCGGACTTTTTCCGGCCCGGCTTTCCGCATCAGGAGCCCCGCCGGCAGGGAAAATAGGTTCCCCAGCCCGTAGATCAGGAACTGCCGCGCGGTGCCTCCGGAAAACAGGCAGAAAACAAGGCCGCCCAGAAACGCGTGGATGCCTCCGCGGACGCCCCAGCGCATATAGACGATCGCAGTGACCGCCGCCGTAACGGAAACGGTATAAAGCTGGTCGGGATACCATTTCCGCCCTGCCGTAATGATCAGATACTCCGTGACAAGAAGGATCAGTGCGAACAGGGAAAGGTCGATATTTCGATACTGTCCTATGGAAATCTGCTTCTGCATCCTGTCCCTTCCAGTCTTTTTTTGTGCATAATTGTCACACAGGAAAAAACCCCTTATACCACATTATTTTAAATTGCACATTTCCGTGAGTACATATCAAAAATGATTCAGCTTATATACAAAACCGACTTTCCCTTGGGCTTTGGTTTACCGTAACCCGTCGTAAATGCTTAAAATATGCTCCCTCGCGGCTGAAACGTTTTCGTTCGACGTGTTCTCGAGCGTCGCCTGGATCCACGGCTTCCGGGCCTTCACAAAGCCCAGGACCTGCCGGTAATCCATCTCGCCGGTCCCGGCCGCGACGCTTTTCAGCTTCCCGTCCTCACGTACGAAATCCTTTAAATGCACCACCGTGATATAGTCCCCGAGCTTATCGACGGCGTCCGCGAAGACCTCCTCGCGCCGGTCGGCATTGTCCATGCAGAGCAGGTTCACCGGGTCGAAAATGATCCGGAGGTTCCGGCTGCCGATCGATCTTAAAACGGAAAGCGCGCGGTCCGGCGTATGCACGATATGGTTCCACACCGGCTCTATGGCCATGGTCACCCCGTAGTTCTCCGCGCACTCGACGACCGGGTCAAGGCCCCGGATAAAGGTGTCCAGCGCCTCCTTCGTGTGCGTGTTCGCGTCTGTTTTGTACTGCGCGTTCGGCGCGCCCGTCTCCGTCCCGACACAGCCCGCGCCGAGCACGGAAGCGACCCGGATGTTCCCGTAGTAACGGCTCCGGATCTCTTCCAGCTTCTCCGGATCCGGATGCGCGAGGTTCAGGTAGCAGCCGAGCACCGCGGTGTCGAGCCCGTTCGACTCCAGCACGCGCTTCGCGCGGAAGCCAAGCCCTTCCGTCAGGGCGCAGCTGTCAAACGTGATCCCTTTCATGACCTTCCCGAACGCCAGCTGCACGCAGGAGAAGCCCTCCTCCTTTGCCTTTGCCGCCCGCCGTTCGAGTGTCTGCTCCTCCTCCGGGAGCCCCGTGTTGACATCATGAAGTCTTATACCGATCTGGATCATTCTGGTTCCTCCTGTCCTGGAAACGGCCGGCCGCCTGAGCCGGCGAAAATCTTCCATAGTATTATATATCATTTTTGAGCAGAAATGCAGCGAATCCTGTCCTTTCCGCGGTGTGCCGCCCCCGCCGGTTTTCTGTGTTTCCCCGGTTTCCTGTGTTTCCCCCTTTTCCCGGGGCGCGGCCCCTGCCGGTTTCCTTCCGGGCCGAAATGCGGTATACTTTCATGGCAGGAATCATCGGACAGGAGGACACGACCAGATGACAGCGAATCATAAAAAGCCGGCCATCACCGGCACCCAGAGCAAGGCGGCGGACCTCTACGCGATCCGTACGCTTGGCATCCCTTCCCTTACGCTTATGGAGAACGCCTCCGCGGCGGCGGCAGAATGCATCATGTCGGAACACCCGGCACGCGGCAAGGTGCTTGTCTGCTGCGGCGTCGGGAACAACGGGGCGGACGGGATCTGCATCGGGCGGATCCTGAAGGAGCACGGCTATGAGGTGACGCTTTATATCTGCGGGGACGAAAAAAAGGCGACGGAGGAGTTCCGCGCCCAGAAGGCAGCCTTCGCGAAGGCCTGCGGTGTGCCTGTCCCGGAGGGGGAAGGACCTGAGGATCCTCTTTTCACGGCCCTCTTCACTCCCTTCCTCCACGATACCATCCTCCCGGACTGCGACGTCCTGGTCGACGCCGTCTTCGGCATCGGCCTGCATCGTCCAGTGGAGGGTCTTTACAGGGAATTCATCGCGGAGATGGTCTGCGTTGAGAACGACCTTGTGGCGGCGGTCGATATTCCTTCGGGCATCGACTCCGACACGGGCGAGGTCATGGGGCTTGCAGTTACGGCAGACCTCACCGTGACCTTCGGCCGGACGAAGACGGGGCTGATCCGCGGAGCCGGAAAGGATTACGCGGGGCGCGTAGTCGTAAAGGATATCGGGATCCCGCGGGAGGCGTACGAGGAAGCCCTGAAGGGGTGACCTTGCACCAAAAAAGCTAACGCACCAGACCCACAAAGGGCCTGGTGCGTTAGCTTTTTGTTTATTTCCCGCGGAATACGAACACCTTGCTGAAGACATAATTCGCGATCGTCACCACCACCTGGACGACCAGCTTCGCGATCTTGTCGCTCTGTCCGAGGACCGTGACAAGAAGGAACATGATGCCCATGTCCATGAGAAGCGTCCCGACGCGCGCTGTCACGAACGCCATGGCCTCCGCCGGAATATCCGTATTTACAGAGCGGAACACGAAAATGCGGTTCGCGAGATACGCGAAAGTGACCGCCGCGATCCACGAAATGATGTTTGCCGCCTGAAGCTGAAGGGGCTTTTTCGGGTCCAGGACCGTGAGCACGAGGGCGTAATACACGCCGAGGCTCACCACCGTCGTCAGGACCCCGACGACAAGGTAGCGGATGACCTCCTTCATGGCTTAACGGAACTTTCCGTAGGACGTCCCCGGCGCTGCGCCGCCGCGCGCCGCGGCAAGCTCGCTCACAGTGACCAGCTGGAAGCCGCGCTTCGTGAGCTCGGGGATCAGGCGCTCCGCAGCGGCCGCGCTCTGCTCATAGATGCTGTGCATGAGGATGATGTCGCCGTCCTTCACCTGGTTCAGCACGACGCTCACGGTATTGTCCGCGTTCCTGGTCTTCCAGTCGAGCGTGTCGATGCTCCAGAGGATGACCGGGTAGCCCATGGCGCCCAGGGTGGACTTGCAGCTCCCGCCGGTCGCGCCGTACGGCGGGCGTACGCTCGTCACGGGCGCGCCCGCGGCAGCGAGCACCGCGTCGTTGGTCCTCTGGATCGTCTGGCGGATGGCGTCAGAAGAAAGCTTCGAAAGATTATCGTGGTTCCAGGTGTGGTTCCCAAGCTCGCAGCCGGTCGCCGCCATGCGGGCGACGGTGGACGCGTGCGAAGGGACCAGGTTTCCTACCATATAAAAGGTCGCTCTTCCGCCGACCTTCTCAAGGGCGTCCATGATCCTGTTCTCATACTTTCCGGGGCCGTCGTCGAAGGTCAGCGCGACCATGGGACGGGACGGATCTGCCTTGCCGCCGGAGTAGACGGCTGCCGCAGCGTATCCGACCGGATCCGGCTGCTCGCCCTTCTTCCTCAGCGTGATCCGGACGCCGTCGATGTGCGTTCCCACGCCGACCTTTCCGGCCTCCGCGCCGTTCACGACCCAGTCGAGCCACTGTCCCTGGACCATGGCAGAGGTGTAGACGTCATACGTGTCCGCCGCCGGGCCCTCAAGCCAGATGCACACGCCTTCGAGCGGCTCCGTGCCGCCCTCCACGCCCGCGGTCTCCCCGTTCCTGTAAGCGCCGGTCCAGCCGAAGCCGCTGACGTTCACGGTGTAGAGAAGGTCGCCGGTGACATCCACCCCCTTCGCCGAAAGGGCGGCCTTGAAGGCGGTCGGATAGGTGGCCGTGCTGCTGACCGTGTGGTCGTCCTCGGTCCAGTCGCTCCAGCCCTGTCCCGAGAAATCCATCGCGTATGACACGCCGATCCCCGTCTCCTCCGCGCGCACCGGCTTAAGAAGGTCAGACGCCGTGTTCGACATGGCGATCGACATTACCAATGCGAGAAGGATGACAGCAATTCTTTTAAATCTTCTGCTCATACTAACGCACCCCTTTTCATCCATATTACGTTAACCCTACTATAGCACAAAACAGGATTTTATGTGGATTTTTTATGTCAATCCTGTTACACTGACTTCTAAAGCAAGGAGGCTTCTATGGCAGAATCCGTCGTATTTGAAGTAACAGAGGACCGGCATGTAAAAAGGAAGAACAGAAAGCCCGGAAAGTCCCGGGTCCCGTTCTTCCTGATCTGCCTGCCGCCCTTTATCATCATAAACTATATCATCTTCCGCCTCGCTACCGCGCAGCCTGATTTCACGCTGACCGTAGGCGACGCCGAAAACTACAGGAAGGTCCCCGTCGAGGTAAGCCTGAAGGGCCGCATGCCCATGGAGCTTTCCATGATGTTTGACGAGGAGCCGTTCGAGCTCCCCGAGACCGGGAACAAGGTCTACTCCGGATCTGTGGAGAAGAACGGGACCCTGGAGGTCCGCGTGCGCCTCTTCAACGGCATGGAAAAGGTCCAGTACGAGCGCATCAGCTCCATCGACGAGGAGCCGCCGTCCATCATCGGCGAAGAGCTTGACCGGACGCTCCTGACCGTCTCGTTCGCCGACGACCTTTCCGGCGTCGATTTCGGCACGGTCTACGCAGTGGACGCGGAAGGGACCCGCGTCGCGCCGACGGAGGTCTCCGACCAGGACGGCATCGTCACCTTCCAGGCGCTGACCGACAGCCTCGAGGTCCACGCCGCGGACAGGAACGGCAACGAAGGCGCCGTCCTCTTCGACGGGCTGAAGCTCATGGGCAACACAGGCGATGACCGGACGGGCAGCTTCAATACCTACGGGGAGGAGAGCAGCTCCAAATCGTCTTCATCGTCCTCGTCTTCATCGTCCTCGTCGTCGTCCTCATCTTCGAAGTCTTCCTCTTCGTCCTCGGGAAGCAGCTCCTCGGGAAGCGGCTCTTCAGGTTCGAAGAAGACCCAGGAGACAAAGAGCTCCTCAGAAACGAAGAAGTCTTCGGAGAGCGCTTCCTCCGGGACGAAGAAATCCTCGGAGAGCGCTTCCTCTGAGACAAAGAAGTCTTCCGAAAGCGCTTCTTCTGAAACGAAGAAGTCCACGGAAAGCGCTTCCTCTGAGACGAAGAAGTCTTCCGAAAGCGCTTCTTCCGAAACAAAGAAGTCCACGGAGAGCGCTTCCTCCGAAAGCACAGGATCCGGGACGAAGAAGCCGTCGGAGAGCACAGCCTCCGGCACCGGGGACACACCGGGCTCTGGACAGCCGGATTCCCCGCAGTCCCCGTCCGGTTCGCCCGGGTCGGTGACACCTTCAGCCACCTCGTCCGCAGCCCCGGCAGGAGAAAACGCCTCCTCCGGCAGTTCAGGCTCCGGCGGGCCCTCGCCCTCCGCAGGCTCCTCTTCGGGAAGCTCTTCGCAGGGTCCTTCCCCGCAGAACTCCGGCGCATCCGACAGCGGCGGGCCGGGTTCAGGCTCGTCAGGGACCTCCGAGCCGGCCGCGCCGGCACCCGGGTCCTCCGCGACCGAAGCCGCTTCTCCGGGACCGCCCTCCGGCGGCACCAGCGAGACCGTCGAAGCACTCCCACAGTAAAAACCTGAGCCATGGGGACTGTCCCCATGGCTCAACATTTTTATCGGTATTCAACACATCAACGTATAACCGGCAAATATTCAACACATCTGTGCCGATCTGTTGGACCATGGGGACAGTCCCCATGGTCGAAACCAAATCAGGCTTTCGGGGCGGCTACTTCGCCGAGCTCGTCGACGAGCACATTCACACGCTCCCTCGCATACATGTCCGCAAGCATGCCGCAGTGCCAGACCAGGCTGTCGTTGAACTCGCCCGGCTTCATGCGCCAGCGCCAGTTCCCGCCTGCTGCCGACGGCACGTTGATGCGTGCCTCCGGCCCCGCGCCGAGGTAATCCCACATCGGGATGATGACCGTATCCGCGATGCTGGAGAGCACGGTGCGGATGCAGTCCCAGTAGAGGTCGCTCTCCGGCGTGTGCTCGCTTCCCTGGTACCGCACCATGTGAAGGCGCGTCTCACCGTTCAGGGAACGGAGCCAGGAGACCAGCGGCTCGTTGTCGTGCGTTCCCGTGTATGCGACGCAGTTCCTGATATAGTTGTGCGGGAGATACAGGTTCTTATTGTCGGAATCGTACGCGAACTCGAGCACCTTCATCGCCGGGAAGCCGGAATCCTTCACCATCTTCAGGACGCTCTCCGTGAGCAGTCCCAGGTCCTCCGCGATGACCGGGAGCGTTTCGAACCGGTCCGCGAAATGCGCGGCCAGCTCGCGGAACAGCCCGAGGCCCGGGCCCGGCTCCCATCTGCCGTCCTTCGCGTTCTTCGCGTCCGCGGGGATCGCGTAATACTCGTCAAAGCCGCGGAAATGGTCGATCCTTACATAATCATAGAGCTCCAGCGTATATGCCATGCGGTTCTTCCACCACGCGTAGCCGGTCTTCTTATGTTCCGGCCAGTCGTACAGCGGATTCCCCCAGAGCTGACCGTCCGGCGAGAAGTAGTCCGGCGGGCATCCTGCCACCCTGACAGGCCGCGCGTCCGCGTCGAACTGGAAAAGCTCGGGATGCGACCAGGCGTCGCTCGAATCCGGCGAGACGTAGATCGGCATGTCGCCGATCAGGCGGATCCCGTGGCGGTTCGCGTAGTCCTTAAGCCGCTTCCACTGGTGCTCGAACACCACCTGGATCCACTCCTGGAACGCGATCTCCTCCTCGTGCTCCCTCCGGAACCTGTCCAGCGCCTCCGGGTCCCTGAGCCGGAGCTCCCTGTCCCATTCCATCCAGCTCTTCCCGCCCTGCGCGTTCTTGATCGCGCGGTAGAGGCAGTATTCCTTCGTCTCAGGGTTCAGCGCGTCCCGTTCAAGGAGGAACTTTTCCATTGAGAACTCCTGGAGCTTCCCGGGGAACGCGCGGTACGCCTTGAGCAGCATCTTCTCGCGGTTCTCCCAGATCTTTCCGTAATCCACATAGCGGAGGTCGCTGCCCCAGTCGATGCGCTTTAACTCCTCCGGGTCAAGCATTCCCTCCTGCGCGAGGTCGTCAAGATCGATGAAATACGGATTCCCCGCGAACGACGAAAATGCCTGGTAGGGCGAATCTCCGTAGCCGGTCGGCCCGAGCGGAAGGATCTGCCAGTAGGTCTGCCCCGCTTTCCTTAGGGTGTCCACGAATTCATATGCTTTCACGGAAAAGCACCCGATTCCGTGATTCCCGGGAAGGCTGAAAACGGGGAGCAGTACGCCGCAGGCTCTGTTCATATGTCAATCCTCCTTGAAAAGTGTCTTTTTTGCCGCCTGCCTTGCCGCAGACGCCTTTTTCACCGCCGCATTCTTCGCGCTCGACGCCTTCTTTACCGCGGCGTCCTTCGCGGACGATGCCGTCTTTACCGCCGTTTCCTTCGCGCTTGACGCCTTCTTCACCGCGGCGTCCTTCGCGGACGATGCTGTCTTTACCGCCGTTTCCTTCGCGCTTGACGCCCTCTTCACCGCGGCATCCTTCGCGGACGATGCTGTCTTTACCGCCGTAT
>CACXDR010000323.1 GCA_902766415.1 uncultured Lachnospiraceae bacterium | reverse complement strand
GTGAACCACCCGATGGAACGAAGCCAGAAGTTCGCGGAGCATCCGGTCTTCCGGTCCGCCCAGAAGGCGGATCTCGAGGCGTCATATCCGTGGAAGTAAAGCCCCTTCTCCTCCGAATACATCCGCTCCCTCACCGTGCGGATCTGTTTCACGATGTCCGTGAAATCCCCGTCTCCGAAATATTTTTCATACAGCGCGTAAAACGGCTGCGCCATATAGATCCCGTCGAGCCAGACCTGGTTCGGGTAGATGGCCTTGTGCCAGAAGTTCCCTTCCGCGGTCCTAGGCTGAAGCTGGAGATGCTTCCTTAAAAGCTCCGCCGCTTTCCGGTATTTTTCCTTACCGGTCTTTTCGTAAAGCTCAAAGAGCGTCCGCCCTTCATTGATATCGTCCAGGTTGAACTTCTCCGGATGGTACGTACGGATCCCTCCGTTCGCGGAGATAAAGGAGCCGATAAAGCTTTCCGAAAAGACGAAATACGCTTCATTGCCCGTGATGCGGGCGATCGTAAGCAGCGCGGTGATCATGCAGCCGTCGATGTAGTTCCAGCTGACTGTCTTCCCCGCGCGGATCACCTCAAGGTTCCACGCAGTACGCTCCGGCGTCGATTCCCGGACCAGCCGTTCAATATAGGCATCGATCCTTTTATTGCCCATCTGTACCTCCCCGGCACCCGCTTCTAGATCCGTCACGGGCTTTGAATGACTATCAGGACTCACCTGTAAAATTCTCTGTCTCAACCTCTCCGCAGTGCGCCGTGATCAGCTTCTCTCCGATGACGCCCTTTAAGGACACGTTCTTCAGCCTGACCTTTTCGACGTTGTCGAAGTAAAGTCCGAGCTTCAGGCGCTCCTTCGCGAAATTCTCCATGGCCGGGATGCCCGGCTTTGCGTCCTCCGCGAAGCTGATGGAAATATTCTCCAGCGCCACCTCGTCCACCGTGCTCTCCGGAAGTCCGTCGATATAGCAGGCAGCGACCTCCGCGCCGGTGCAGACCATGTTCTTGAAGCAGAAGGTCCCGAGGTGCGGCGTACGGTCGTCCACCGGGAGCTTTTCCCTGGACCAGACATATTCCGTCTTCGCGTCCGGGTCCACGCAGTTGTACCACATGTTCAGGACGATCGGCGTAAGGACGTTCTCCATGACGATGTTGTCAAAGAGGACGTTCGTCACGATGCTTTCCTTCCCGCGGCCCCTGCGGCTCTTGATGCGGAGCCCGCGGTCCGTGTTCCGGAACAGGCACTGTGTGACATCCAGATTCCTGATGCCGGCGGCAAGCTCGCTTCCGAGCGTCACCGCGCCGTGCCCGAACTGCATGAGGCAGTTCCTGATCGTGATATGGTCCGACGGCATATGGTAGCGCTGCGCAAGCTCGATCTTTCCGGACTTGATCGCGATGCAGTCGTCCCCGACGGAGATCCGGCATCCGATGATATTGACGCCGTCGCAGGACTCCGGGTCCATGCCGTCCGTGTTCGGGCTGATCTTCGGCGCCTGGATATCAAGATCAAGGAACGAGATCCCCTTCGAGAAGAACGGGTGCATATTCCAGGACGGACTGTCCTTCACATGGACGCCGTGGAACGTGATGTCCTCCGAGCAGATCGAGAAGAACAGCCTGGGGCGCGACGCGGGGAAGCTCTTGAAATCCACCCACCAGCCCGCGTTCTGCGCGTTGCCGTCGACCGTGCCCGGGCCGATGATCGTGACGTCCTTCACCCACGCGGCGTGAAGGATGGACTGGTAGCTCGTCTGCACGAGTCCTTCGAAGGACGCGAGCATGGTCTTCTTTCCTGTCACGGGATCCACGGTCTCTCCCGGGATCACCGGGAACCGCTGCCTGTCCGGCGACGCGAGCAGCACGGCGCCCTCGGACAGCTCCATAGTCATATGGCTTTTCAGCGTGACCGGGAGCGTAAGGTAAGTTCCTGCCGGGAAGAAGAGCCTTCCGCCTGCCGGCAGGGCCGTGATCGCGGCACGGATAGCCTCCGTGTCCTCATGGACACCGTCTCCTGCCGCTCCGAAATCCTTAACGTTCACGCAGCAGGTCTCCTGCGCCGTGCGGAAGCCGGTCTCCCCGTATCCGCCGGAGAGGCGCACCGTATACTCCGTATCCGGCTTAAGCCCGTAGAGCGAGAATACGTTCGTATCCCCCTCCTTCACAGGCTGCCCGTCAAGATACACCGTGTAGGCCTCCGGGGCATGGTACGCTGCTGTGTTTTCAAGCTCAAAGCAGGCCGATGAGGCGCTGCGGTACAAAAGTCTGATCAATTGAAATTCCTCTTTCTTTGACCTTTTCCTGTTCTCTTCAGCCCTTCCTCCCGCTGCCTCCCGCGCTCTCCTTCGCGTCCGACAGGATCTTAAGGAACAGATGCTTCGCGCCGATCAGGAGCGAGTCGAACATGAGGTAAAAGAGCCCGAAAAGCACCGGCTCAACGCCGAGCGGGACGGAATCCTCCGGGGCGCCGGTAAGGCGGAGCAGGGCGATATTCAGGATATTATAAAGAGTAAAAACGAGGGCAAGCACGACGAACGCGTACAGGATGTTCAGGGGATATGTGATATAGCCCTTCTTCGGGAACATCATATACCGGTCGTTCGCGCCCTTTGTTGCGGCAAAAAACCGGAGCGCGTTGTTCGTCAGGACGTCCGTGACGATCCCCATGGCAATGCCGGTGATGAACAGCCGGTCCATCATGAACGGCACCGCGTTCCCGAGGCCCCACAGGAAGAAATAGCAGACCGCCGCGGGAAACCAGAACTTGATGAACAGGAGGCGGATATGCTCCGGGATATGGAGCCCGGTCCCGGAGCGGTATTTCTTAAGCTCCGACGCCGGGACCTTCGGAGAATTCTCCTTGTTCGCCGTGACCAGGTCCTCGACCGCTTCGCTGTGAAGTTTGTAATATTCGGACGTTGCTTTGTGCGGCTCCCTGGCCTCAGGCTTCTGTTTCATCCCGCAGTCCGGTTCCTTTCATGTTGATCAGCCGGTAATATCGATCGCTCCCATCTCGCCGTTGTCTTCGACCTCGACGCTCGTCTTGATCTTCCGGATCGCCTTCGCGTAGACCGGAAGGAGCAGCGTCAGAACGACGGAGACCCCGAGGCAGATGAGGTGCATCCTCAGATAGTACTCGGCATAGGCGATATAGACCGTGCTCATATCGACCTTGATGGATGCCTGCGGCCCGATGACCGCCTCATAGATCTTGTTCAGGTAGTTCACGTCAGCGAGCGCGATGATGCCGACCATGACCAGCATGAGGATCAGCATCGGCTTGTTCACAGGCTTTCTGACCTGGAACGCGTTCATGAAGCAGACGATCGAAAGCATGGAAAACAGCATGGTCGCGAAGCCGCAGAGCCCCATTCCCCTGCCGGCGATCTTCGCCGTCGTGTTGGAAATGTAGGTAAGATGCAGCGAATAGACCAGGAACGTGATCACGAATGCGCATAACGGAATGAGCTGGGGCTGCCGCTTCAGCGTTACCAGAAACTGCCGGAAGGCTTCCTTTAAGCCGTTGTTCTTTTTCACCATGGTCCCTCACCTCACCTGATTGCGTTCGTGGTCTCTTTGTCGAAGAAGTGCCTGCGGTTGAACGAGAGCGTTGCCGTATCGCCGTTCTTAAAATTGCACCAGCCCTTCAGCTTGGCGGTGATCCTGAGCTTCCTGTTGCCGCCGATATAACCGTGGACCAGCGTGTTCATGCCGAGATTCTCGTTCGTGGTGACGTCGACCGGGACGTCTCCGCCCTCTGTCATATCCTCCGGACGCACGCCGAGCGTGATCTCCTTGCCCTGGTACGGGAGGAGCACCGCGCGCTCCGCCTCGGAAAGCGGTACGCTGAAGCCCTCGCCCATAAGGACATCGCCCGCGACCTTTACGTCAAAGAAGTTCATGGGCGGAAGGCCGATGAAGCTCGCGACGAAGATGTTCACCGGCTTGTCGTAAAGCTCGAGCGGGGTGCCCGTCTGCTGTACATGGCCCATGGACATGCAGACGATACGGTCCGCAAGCGTCAGAGCCTCGGTCTGGTCATGCGTGACGTACATCATGGTCGCCTGGAGGCGCTTGTGGAGCAGGAGGATCTCGCGCCTGGTCGCGCCGCGGAGCTTCGCGTCAAGGTTCGAGAGCGGCTCGTCGAACAGGAAGACCTTCGGGTTGCGGACGATGGAACGTCCCATCGCGACACGCTGCCGCTGTCCGCCGGACAGCTGGTTCGGCTTCTTGTTCAGCTGCTCCGTAAGTCCCAGGATCTCCGCCGCGGCGATGACCTTCTTGTGGATGACGTTCGGGTCCTCCTTGCGGAGCGTAAGCGAGAACGCCATATTCTCATAGATGGTCATGTGGCCGTACAGCGCGTAGCTCTGGAAGACCATCGCCATGTCCCTGTCCTTCGCCGGCGTCTGGGTGATGTCCCTGCCGTCAAGAAGGAGATGGCCTGCGGAGATGTCCTCAAGTCCCGCGACCATGCGGAGCGTCGTGGACTTTCCGCAGCCGGAGGGGCCGACCAGGACGATCAGCTCGCCGTCCTTCACCTCAAGGTTGAAATCAAAAACGGCCTGAACGTTATTGTCATAGATCTTATCGATATGCTGTAAGCTGAGCTCTGCCATTGTTCCGCCTCCTTATGCCGTCTTCGCCGCAAGCTTGTTCATGTGTTCCTCAAGCTGCCTGCACCTGGACCAGTTGACTGCCGCTGCCAGGATGCAGCAGATGCCGGACGCGACGAGGAAAACGACCAGGGTCATGAACTGTCCGTCGCTCATGACGCGGACCTCTTCGTTCTGGATCAGCGTGGTAGCGAAGTGCGCCTTCATGGGCAGGATGCAGATCCTTACGAACTGCAGGATACCGACCACGAAAAGCAAAATGGAATAGTTCTTCTTGTAGTTCTTCACGCCCTCGGAGCAAAGGAACACGGTGAGCATGAAAAGAAGGTTGTAGATAATGGAAGCGCCGATGATGATGTTGTAGTAGTAGCTTCCGACATCCTGCCTGTAAACGGTGACGAAATAGAAGACGTCGAAAAGGATCGCAAGCAGAGCAAGGTTCGCGGACAGATGGTTCTTGATGAAGCGCATCCGGTCTGTCCTGATCTCCATATCCTCCGCCGTCATTGCTTTCGTGCTGTTCATGCCTTTGCCTCCCTTCCGGTGCTAAGAAGCGCTTTTTCTTCCTTCATGAGCTGCGTCTTCCACACCGCGTTCCAGACAAGAAGGATCGCGGAGCAGATGCTGATGCCGAAGATCAGATAATGAATGTCAAACCAGAACGTGGACTCCGTGTAGTAGGTGTTCCACATTTCGGCGTGTTCCTTCAGCGCTGCGAAATCCACCTTCAGGAACTGCTGCTTGAATATCTCGATATAGCCGTGGCACCAGAAGGCGAACGCTGCCGCGTAAACAGCGTAGGCCGCGGTGGCTACATAATTTCCGATGTAATATTTCCTCCTGACATGCGTGTTCGTGATCCGGAGGAACAGGGCCAGAAGGACCTGGATGATGCTGCCTTTCAGGAAATACTGGTTGAACTCCTGCATGTTGTAGTAAACAATGGAGCCCGGCACGTCCGTCTTGGTCAGATCGTTCGCGTTTCTCATGGTGCTGTATAAAGCATCATACAGGTCGGTCATGATCCCGAGTGAGTAGACGAAAACCGCCACGCTCACGATGAGCGCGATAAGGCAAATGATTTTTTCCGCAGTCAGCTGCTTCTTGTACATGACGACCTCCCTGCTTACGTCCGGCCTTCGGTCCCCGGGCCCTTCCCCGGGGACCGCGCCGGAATTACTTCTTAATTATAATAGAACGTCTGTGTTAACTGGTTGCGAGGAGCCGGGCCGGGGCCTGCCCCGCGCGGCGTGTAAAAGCGGATCTGATCACTTAAGGCTGTTGTAGTAGCTGACGATATCGTCCCACGCGCCGTTCTTGATCGCGAGATACTGCTTGCCGTTCATGTTGTTCGCGACAAAGTCCGCGGTCTCCTGAGCGCTGCTGCGGCCTTCCTCGGTGTAGCCCTTGGCGATGATGTCGACGAGCTCGTTCTTGCCGTCCTTGTTCTGGGAGAACTCGTTGGTCAGGTCAGTGTAGCCGCCGAGCATCTCGTTGTCGGTCTTGCTGGTCGGAAGGACGGTCGGGACAGAGGTGTACCAGCTGTTATCCGTGATCGCAAGCTCCGGATGCTTGATGGTGCCGAGCGCGATCGCCTTGGAGATGTAGCCTGCGCCCTCTCTTCCGACTTCGCTGGTGCACTGATACTCGAATGCCTGGCTCTTCGCGAAGGACAGGGTGGAACCAAGATAACGGCGCGCGTAGTTCGTGTAGTTGCCGCCCTCAAGCTTCCAGAGCTCCTCGCGGGTCGCATCCGCGATCTCCGGCATATCGGTGCCGTTGAAGCTGAAGGTGACATAGCTGCCGTCCGCGTTGGTCTTGATGAACGCATCCGGGCCGTAGCTCATGAGGATCTGGCCCTCCGGAGAGTAAGCGTAGTCGATGAGGGAAAGAGCCGCGTTCAGCTTGTTGGTGTCATCGCCGACACCGGACTTGGAGATGCCCCAGCCGTCGGTCTTGACAGATCTCCAGGACTCGGTGAATCTCATGAAGGTGCCGCCGTCGGTGCCGTCCTCCCAGTGTGCCACCGGGACCATGACTGCCATGTACTTCTCGCCGTCCTGAAGGACTTCCTTGTTCTCGTTGAAGATGGTCTGGGTCTGGTTGTAATCGTAGTGCATGAAGCCGAGGTCATTCTCAAGGTAGGTCTGGGTCTTGCCTTCCGCGCTGTCGATGAAGTTCTTGGAAAGAAGGCCTTCCTGACCCATCGCGTTCATGCGCTCCATCGCCTCGTAGCATTCCTTCTCCTGGCGGGCGTCGTGAAGGGCGCCGTCAGCGCCGACATACAGGAAATCCTGTCTGGACTCAAGGCCGCGGACGCCGAAGAGGGTCGCTGCGAACCGCATCATGTCGACACGGCGCTGGTTGTTGTTCTCCTCACGGGTGAAGATGCCCTGGACGGTATCCGTGCCGTTCAGCGTCTGCGGGTTGGAGACCACGCAGCGGAGCAGGGCGACAAGCTCGTCAGCATCCCATGCGGCGTTCTGGCCGACGAACAGGTTGGAACGCTCGGTGCCGTAGTAGCCGTTGTAAGCGGTGTCGATGTAGGTGCGGAGCATGTTGACAGCGGTCACGCCGTCGATGGAGCCCGCCTGGTTCATCAGGTCAACGATGTTGCCTGCAGCATCGTAATCCTTGGTGACGGTCTCGGTCTTGCTGCCGTCAAGGCTGACGACGTCGACTTCCACCTTGCCGGAGGTCGGCATGTACGGCTGGCAGACCGGAGCCTGCGTCTTGCCGCTCGCGTCGGCGGTGAACTCGCCCTCGCCGTCAAGCAGCTTCACGACCCAGTCGGTACGCATCAGCGGCATACGCTCGATATCGTTGACGCCGTCGAAGTACGGGCTGAAATAGATCGCGCCGGTGGAGGTGTTGCCGGTGATGGAAAGGCGGACGATCGGGTTCTTCTCAAGGTAAGCCTTGAAGTTCGGCATCTGGTCAAGATACTCGCCGATGTTGACGATGTAGCCGGCCTCGCCGTTCTCGGAAAGCTTCGCCGCGGTACCGCTGACGACATCGACCTGGTCGAGCTGCTCTTTCCAGTAATCGAACTCCTTGCTTGCGGAGTTGCCCTGGTACTTGTTCTCGAACTTTATGCCGAGACGCTTCTCGACCTCGACCCAGGTGGGCTTCAGGTCGTCGGTGCGGTAGGTGTTGCCGTCCGCGAGGGTGATGCTTCCGCCGTGGGAATCCATGGTGTCAGCGTCGAAGAAAAGACCGGTGTTCTTGGAGTTGTAGCCGGTCGCCATGCGGAGCACGGTGCCCTCGGCGAAATCAAGGCCGCCCGCTTCTGCCGCCGCCTGAGTCTCCGCAGCGCTGCCGCCCTGCGCGGCAGTCTCTGCCGGTGCAGCCGCCTGCGTAGCGCCGCCCTCGACCTGGATCTTCGGTCCGCAGGCCGCAAGGGAAGCTGCCATCGCGCCTGTTAACGCAAGAGCAATGAGAGATTTCTTTTTCATATTTTCCTCCTTATAAGATGCTTTACTCCTTAACGCCGCCGACGTTCACGCCCTTGGCGAAGTATTTCTGGATGAACGGGTAAATGATCAGGATCGGGATGATGGAGCATACGATCAGCGCGTAGATGACGGAGTCGGAAGCGTACGGATAGCTCCAGCCTGCCATCTGCTCCGCGTCGGTGAAGCGCTCCAGCTGAAGTCTGATGAAGACCTGCAGCGGGTGCTCGTTCTGGTTCGAGATCATCTGCCTCGCCCAGAAGTATCCGTTCCATCTCGAGATCGCGAAGAACAGCGCGACCGTCGCGATCGTCGACTTGCTCATGGGGATGTAGACCTGCGTGAGGACCTGGAACTCGCTCGCGCCGTCAACGATGGCCGCCTCCTCGATCTCGGACGGGACGCCCTCGAACGCGTTGCGGAGGAGGATGATGTTCATGGCCGCCATACCCATTGCGATAACGACCAGCCACTTGTCATCCGTGATGCCGACCGCGCGGAACACCTTCTGCGTAGCCAGGTAGTTCAGGTACTGCGGGATGATGCCGGCGGAGAACCACATGGTGAAGACCAGGAACAGGTTGAACTGCTTCCGGAACAGGAGGCGTTTCTTCGAAAGCGCGTACGCGCCGAGGATCGCGACCAGCATGGCCCAGATGGTACCGAACAGCGTGATGAACAGGGTGTTCGAGTAGGCGTTCCAGAACATGTTGTTGTTGAACATGCTCTTGAAGGCCTCAAACTGGATGTTCTTCGGGAACAGGATGATCTCGCCGTACTCGACCGCCTCTCTTCCGCTGATCGAAGCCGATACGGCGTAGACGAACGGGTAAAGGCACATAAGCGCGAAGATGGTCAGCAGCGTATAGCTGATGATCTTGAAGACCAGCTCGGAAAATTCAAGTTTTCTTTTCATGCCGTGCCTCCGATCAGTAGAGCGACGTGTTGCTCGCCTTGCGGGCTATGGTGTTCGAGCCGATGACCAGGAGCATTCCGATGACGTTGTTCATCATCTCAGCCGCCGAGGCGATACCGGTACCCGCACCGCCGCCGAGACCGCTCCGGTAAGCGAAGGTACTGACGACGTCCGCAGTGACATAGGTGTTCTGGTTATAAAGAAGAAGGACCTTCTCGTATCCGATGTTCAGAAGGGAACCGATCCTCGTGATCAGCATGATGACGATCGTGGAGAGGATGCTGGGCAGGACGACGTATCTCATCTGCGCCCACTTGTCGGCGCCGTCGATCTGCGCCGCCTCGTAGCTCGTCGGGGAGATCGCGATGATCGCCGCGAAGAAGACGATGCTGTCATAGCCCGCGCCTTCCCAGATGCCGCTGATCTGGTAGATGGAACGGAAGAATGCCGGGTTGTTCAGAAGTCCGGCGTGCCCGATCTCCTGGGTGATGATCCCGAGCTTCACCAGCGCCTGGCTGATGATACCCATGTTGGAGGTCAGGGAGCCCTGCTTCACAAGCATGGTGACGAGGGAAGCCATTACAACCGTTGACATGAACTTGGGCAAGTAAGTCAGCACCTGTAATACGCTTCGGGCGATGTTGGAGCGGATTTCGTTGAAAAACAGCGCCAGAATGATCGGCATCGGAAAGCCGAAGAGCAAACCGTAAAAACTCAGGACGAACGTGTTGCGGAGCGCCCTCCAGAATTCGAGCGAGACGGTCGACTATCCCAAAAGCAG
>CACXDR010000322.1 GCA_902766415.1 uncultured Lachnospiraceae bacterium | reverse complement strand
GCGGGACAGTATACCCTGCAGCTCATATTCGGGAACGAAGAGGCGGCCAATGATCCGGAGACCCGGATCATAGTCGGGAAGCTCGCGAACCTGGAGCCGATGATGAAGGAGATCATCACCGGCAACGATGAGTATACGAGGGACTGCTATATTGCCCTGCCGAACGGCACCTCTCTGGCGGTGGATAATGTCTCAAACGAAAAGGTCGACGAGAACGGCAACATCTACCCCCTCGATCCGACGACGCGCCCCTGGTATAAGGGGGCAGTGGAGGCAGGCGAGTTCTGCTTTACGATGGCGGTCCACAGCTTTTACCGGGATGCTCCCGAGGTGGAATACGGCTGTCCGGTCTATGTGGACGGTAAGCTCATGGCAGTGCTTCAGGGCTCCACGAAGCTGAGTGTGATACAGGAGTTCATATCGGACGTCGGCATCGGGGAACACGGCTTTTCCATCATGGTAAGCGACGAGGGGCTGCTTGTCTATTCTCCGAGGCAGTCCGGCGAGCTTGCAATGGTAAATGACGTATCCACGGACATCCGGAATACCGGGAACGGAACGATCGGGGCCCTGGTCTATAAGGCGCGTAAAAAGCAGAGCGGGCTCGGCAAGGTAAGGGTCGACGGCGAGATGTATTACGCCGCATTCGCGCGTATGGAATCCCTGGGATGGTCGCTGATCACCTTTGTTCCGCTGAGCGAGGTGGAACATCCGACAGAATCGCTTCTGGAGGAGATGGATAAGATCAGCGCCCAGGCAAGCGAGCAGTACGCAAGCAGCTTAATGCGTTCCACCGTGCTGATCCTGCTCGTTGTGGGCGCACTGATCGCCATCGCCTCACTTGCTGCTGTATCCTTTTCCGGCAAGATCACCAAACCGATCAACGTCATGACGGAGAGGATCGAGGATGTAACGGGTGAACAGTTTATCTTTAAGATGGACGATGTTTACCACACAGGGGATGAGATCGAGATCCTTGCCAATACCTTCGGAAAGCTGTCGGACGAGATGGACGGGTATCTCCGGAATATTCTCTCCATGACTGCGGAGAAGGAGCGCGTCGGCACGGAGCTTGCGCTTGCGGCCCGCCTCCAGGCGGATATGCTGCCGAACAAATTCCCCGCCTTCCCGGACCGGAAGGAGTTCCATATCTATGCCAGCATGGATCCCGCCAAGGAGGTCGGCGGAGATTTCTACGACTTCTTCTTCGTGGATGAGGACCATCTTGCTCTGGTCATCGCGGATGTGTCCGGCAAGGGTATCCCCGCCGCCATGTTCATGATGATGGCAAAGAACATGATCCAGAACCAGGCGATGGCAGGCCGCAGCCCGAAGGATGTCCTTGAGACGGTGAACCAGCTGATCTGTGAGAACAACGAGGAAAGCATGTTCGTCACGGTCTGGTTCGGTATCCTTGACCTCGTCAGCGGCGTCCTGACCGCCTCGAACGGCGGACATGAGTATCCCATTCTCAAAATGCCTGGCAGCCCCTTCGAGATCGTCAAGGATAAGCACAGCTTCGTTCTCGGCGCGATGGAGGGAATGAAGTACAAGGAATACGAGCTGCAGCTGAAGCCCGGCTCCAAGCTGTTCGTCTTTACTGACGGTGTGTCCGAGGCCCAGAACAGTAAGAATGAGCTTTTCGGCGACGAACGGATCGTTGAGGCGCTGAATACCGCCATGGACGAGCCGGCAGAGGACATCCTGGAGGCTGTGACCGAGGCAGTGGCGCGCTTTGCGGGAGACGTGGAGCAGTTCGATGACATCACCATGCTCTGTATCGAATACAACGGCAAACAGGAGAAGACCGGCGGCGAAGAGACCGGGAAGGAGTCCTGAGGTATGAATGACAGTGTCCGACGGATCTGCATCGTTGGGATGGGGATCGCCCTTTTTGTGGTGTTTTCCCTTTGTCTTCAGGTCCCGGTTTTTGAGAATTATTACCTTTGCCTTGGCTATGTGGCCATGGCGGTATACTGCTATTCTCTTGGGACGGCGGAGGGAACGCTGGTCGGGGTGCTCGGCGTCATCATGTACTGCCTGGTCATCAGCGGACTGCGGGGCATGCCCGGATGGGCAGCCGGCAACGTCGTGATCGGCCTTGCGCTTGGAACGCTGTTCCGGTTTACCAGGGACCGGGAGCTCACGTTTCCCCTGGCAGCAGTTTCCTGTGCAGTGATCACCGCCGCCTGCGCGGCGGGGATCCTTGGCGTGAAATCGGCGGTGGAGTGGCTGCTCTACGCCCAGCCGTTCGCGCTGAGGGTCATGAAAAATATCTATGCCTTCTGGGCAGACGCCTTCGTCCTGATCGTAAGTCTCCCGGTCTGCAGGATCATCGACCGCAGGGTCCTGAAGTTCCTGCCGGATGGGGTGCACTGATATAAGAAAGTCCTCTGGAGTCATTCCCTTTACAGAAAAGGAGAAAAAAATGATCGAGAAGAACGTTATCGTAAAGCCGAAGGACGACTGCAAGGTATGGCTTGAGGAGCAGGAGGTCTGCAGGGAGTATTTCAAGACTGACCGGATCACCTTCGGGATGTCCGAGCTCCTGCCGGGCCAGTCCGGGGCGGTGGACCCCGGCCATTCCGAGGCGGATGAGATCTTCTTCTGCGTGCAGGGCGAGGTGCTCTGCTACGTCAGCCAGGACGACAGGTACTATCACCTGAAGGCGGGCGATGCAATGCTGATGCCGCAGAACCATGACCACCGCCTGTTCAACATCGGTGAGGAAAAGGCGATCCTGACCTGGTCCTGCGCGCCCCACCAGTAAGGACCTGGTTCCGCGCGGCTGTATTGAAAAGATCATAGAGCGGCGCGCACATTTGAAAAGGGCATAGAGGTGGTGCGTTCTTATGGCAAATGAAGGCGGCGAATGGATCATGAAGGGCCTCGACTGGAACGATCCCTTAAGGATCCGCTCCTGGCGGGAGCTGATCAGCTGGATCAACGAAGTCGGTTTCCTGCCGCTGTTCGCCAATGAGGTGCCGGGCTTTTCCGCGGAGGAGCACGTTTCTCCTCTTTACTGGTGGACCGGCGATCCCGAACAGGACCCGTGGGAGTGGCGCGAGATCATCCCCGCGACCGGCGAGGTGGCATACGGGAAGTTCTTCAATAACAAGACCGGATTCATTTCCCGGGAGTGGTTCCCGTATTTCGCAAATGCCCGCCGGGACGGATATGATTTCGACGCGGCGTGGGATGACGAGCTGGTCCAGCGCCGGTACAAGGCGATCATGGATATCTGCGGGGACGGCGGCATGCATCCGGGCTATGAGCTGAAGCCGGCAGCAGGCTTCGGCAAGGACGGATATAAGAATTTTGACGGCTGCATGACGCAGCTGCAGATGCAGACGTACCTGGTCATCCGCCGGTTCGAGCGGAGACGCAATAAGCGCGGGCAGAGCTACGGCATGGCAGTCTCCTTTTATCAGAAGCCGGAGGAGCTCTGGGGCTACGCGCATGTGACGAGTGCTTATAAGGAAGACCCGGGCATCTCCCGGGAGCGCATTTTCACAAGGACCAGGGAGCTGTTTCCGGAAGGAACCGAGGAAGCGATCCGAAGAGTACTGAATTGAACGATCCCGCCGCTTTGGAAGCGGCGGGATCGTTGCCAGAGCATGGGAAGACCCGGGAGGAGCATATAATGAAGGAACTGACATTCCGTGAAGCGCAGGAAAAGGACTGCGGCCTGATCCTGTATTTCATTAAAGAGCTTGCCGCCTATGAAAAGATGGCTGACGAGGTGGTGGCGACAGAGGGGCTTCTGCGGGAATGGCTCTTTGAAAAGAAAAAAGCGGAGGTCCTTTTCGCCTGCGCGGACGGCAGGGAGATCGGCTTTGCGCTCTTCTTCCACAATTTCTCGACCTTCCTCGGGCGCGCGGGGATCTATCTGGAGGATCTGTATATCCTTCCGGAGTACCGCGGCAGGGGATACGGGAAGGCGACCCTGAAAAAGCTCGCGCAGACCGCTGTTTCGCGCGGATGCGGCCGCCTGGAGTGGTGGTGCCTTGACTGGAACCGTCCCAGCATCGACTTCTACCTGTCCCTCGGCGCGAAGCCCATGGATGAATGGACAGTCTACCGGATCACCGGGGATACGCTGACTGAAATGGCGGAGGAATGACCGCCGGAGGGATGACACTCCGGGTTTACACTACGGGTAGAATGACATTCCCGTCTTTTGTGTGTTATGTTACACATGAAGAAAGGGAAGGAAATGTTATGTTTGAGATCAGGGGAAAGGTGAATACAGCGGTCTGCTACGCGACGGTCGTCGAGGACGAGGCCGTTGAGCAGATCCGCCGCATGTGCGACTACGAGTTCACGGCGGGAAGCCGGATCCGCATCATGCCGGACGTCCACGCAGGCGCCGGCTGTACGATCGGCACGACCATGACCGTTACGGACAAGGCGGTCCCGAACATCGTGGGCGTGGATATCGGCTGCGGCATGTACACGATCGATCTTGGAAAGGCGGATATCGATTTCGCAGTGATCGACGAGGCGGCGCATTTTATCCCTTCCGGGATGAATGTCTGGGAAGGGCGCCAGGAGCGCTTCGACCTGACGGAGCTTCGCTGCTATCGTTCCCTGAAGGACACGAAGCGCCTTGAGAGGAGCCTCGGGACCCTGGGCGGGGGCAATCACTTTATCGAGATCGACGAGGCGGCGGACGGCACCAGATACCTGGTGATCCACTCCGGCAGCCGCAATCTCGGAAAGCAGGTGGCGGAGCTGTATCAGAAGCTTGCGGTCGACCTGGCGAAGGGGAAGGAAGCCTACTTCACTGCCAGGGACGAGCTGATCCGGGAGTACAAGGAGACCGGGCGCAGAAAAGAGATCCAGGCAGTGCTGAAGGCCATGCAGAAGCAGTATGAAGAGAAGGAAAGCGCCGTCCCGGAGGATCTCTGCTTCCTCTACGGGTCCTTCCTTGAGGACTATCTGCACGACGTGGAGATCTGCCAGCGCTTCGCGAGAAGGAACCGCGAAAAGATGGCTGAGATCCTGCTCTCCCGTACCGGGATCGCGGCGGGCGGGGGCTTCCACACCATCCATAACTATATCGATACGGATGAAATGATCCTCCGGAAGGGCGCGATCGCCGCCCATGCAGGTGAAAAGGTGCTGATCCCGATCAACATGCGGGACGGCAGCATCCTTGCTGTCGGCAAGGGCAATCCGGAATGGAACTACTCCGCGCCGCACGGGGCCGGAAGGCTCATGAGCCGCCGGGCCGCAAGGGAGACCCTGAGCCTGGAGGACTATCAGAAGACAATGAAGGGGATCTACACGACCTCGGTCAATGCGTCCACCCTGGACGAGGCGCCGATGGCGTACAAGTCCCTCGAGGACATCATCGACGTGATCCGCGAATCCGTGGATGTGATCGACGTCATGAAGCCGGTCTACAACTTCAAGGCATCCGGCTGACGGACGTTCAGAAAAACCTTTTCAAAATAATTATTCAGAAAAGACCTTTCCCGGGGGAAAGGTCTTTTCTGGCATCTGAGGAGGAGGTCTTTCCTGGCATCTTTTCGCAGGGATCCTTTTGCTCTCCCTTCTATTTTGTGCTGTGTTCCAGTAAAATAATGTGAGAAGGTAAAGTATTCAGTGACGAAAGACGGAGATTGCGAAGGATACTGCAGATTTTCCGGTCTGGAAGAGGGACAGTAAAGAGAGGACCAGCCATGAAACGCGCACCCATGATCGTTCTTTTACTTGCAGTCATACTGCTCTTAGGCTCCTGCGGAAAGAGCAAGGAGCCGCCCGTTCCTGCCTATGAGGAGCTGACCGACATCACCATGCAGAAGTATCTTGGAGATGAGCCGGCCGGCATGGAGGTTTCCACGCAGTTTTCCTATAACCCGGACCTCTATACTTATCCCGGCGGTACCTACTTTTATAATCCAGGGCACAGTGACTGGAAGCAGATCACCAATAAGAAAAAACAGCCCGTGAGAGACATAAGCCTGCTGCTCCGGTTCACGGATAAAAGCGGAACAGTCACCGAAGTATTTCTTTTCGGGGACGATAAGTACGACTATATCGAGATCCCCGGCGAGGGCGTCTGGAAGGAGAAGAAGGACGGCGTCAATGACTATATGCCCGATAAGCTTAAGGGCTATCGAAGCCTTCAGTTTATGTGGTGCTTTGCGGACCCTGTCATGGATCACGAACGTCCGTCTCTTCAGGAAAACTACAACGGGTCGGAAAAGGCCATCATGCTGGATATCAGAGAAGGATACGCGGATGCCTGGTGGGACCACTATATTCCGGAAGACCGGGTCGCAGAGCGGGCAGAGGATGTACGCTATTTATTCGTGGTGGAGGTCGTGGACCGGAAATATAAAGGATACTGGTATGTGCCCAAGACCGGCCAGAGACTTCAAAATTCCTATGAATACACGTACCGCATGACCCTTTATGATCTGGCCGCCGGCAGCGAGGAAACGTTGTATACAGGGACGGACATCAACGCTGCCTTTGACACGCCGGAGGAATACTTTTCCCGCTGACCACGGCAGCGGTAATTTTCTGAAGCGAGGATCATACCATGCAAAACAAAAAGACCCGGGTCAAATGCCCTTACTGCGGAAGTACGGATACAGCCAGGATCCTGTACGGAAAGCCGTTTTTCAGTGAGGAGCTTCAGAAACAGCTGGATTCCGGGGAAGTGCGTCTTGGCGGATGCTGTCTTACAGGGATCAAGACCGGGGACGGCCGTATGATCCGGACAGACCCGGAATACTACTGCAATCGCTGTGAGAAGGGATTTGACTTTCCGGAGTACTTACATGAATGAACCGTTTGTTAAGATCGACCTGCACGGGCTGACCCGGGAGCAGGCACTCAAGGTGATCGACAATGCGATCGCATCAGCCGGCCCCGCCACGTATCAGCTGCAGCTGGTCCACGGGTATAACCGCGGGACCAGCCTGCGGTCCATGATCCATGACTGGTACCGTGACGACCCGAAGGTGAAGCGGATCATGCCGGGCGATAATCCAGGCATCACTGTACTGGTACTAAAGGAGCTGTACTGAAGGGATCCGGAGAGGTTCGGAAAGGAAAGCCAGAAAACTGCGGTCATGCCGGGAGGGCATCATATGAAGATCATGGTCAGCGCCTGCCTGGCGGGCGAAAACTGCAAATATAACGGCGGAAACAACCGCAATGAGAAGGTCCTCAGGCTGATGGCGGAAAATGACGTGATCACGGTCTGCCCGGAGCAGATGGGCGGCCTTCCGACGCCGCGCGTCCCTTCAGAGATCAGGGACGGCGTGGTCACGGCCAGAGACGGCAGGAACGTGGATAGAGAGTTCCGCTCCGGCGCCGCAAAATGCCTGGAGATCGCCATGCGTGAGCAGCCGGACCTGGTCGTGCTGCAGCCGCGCAGCCCCAGCTGCGGGGTCAAACAGCGCTACGACGGCACATTCAGCGGGACGCTG
>CACXDR010000321.1 GCA_902766415.1 uncultured Lachnospiraceae bacterium | reverse complement strand
GCCCTTGCGCCGCCGATCGCCGCGCCGTAAGCCAGTGCCTTCTCAAGCGCCTTGCCGGAAGCATCCTGGTAGACAGCGACCAGCATCGGGACGCCCTTGCCTGCCTGGTACTCGCTTCTGACGGTGTGGCCCGGAGCCTTCGGAGCGATCATGGTGACGTCGACATAATCCGGCGGGGTGATCAGCTCGAAGTTGATGTTGAAGCCGTGCGCGAACATAAGCATATCGCCTTCGTTCAGGTTCGGGGCGATGTCCTTCTTGTACATGTCAGCCTGCAGCTCGTCGTTGATCAGGATCATGATGATGTCTGCGCGCTTCGCGGCTTCCGCTGCGGTGTAGACGGTCATGCCCTGCGCCTCTGCCTTCTTCCAGGACTTGGAGCCCTCATAGAGGCCGATAATGACGTTGACACCGGACTCCTTAAGGTTCAGCGCATGTGCATGCCCCTGGCTGCCGTAGCCGATGATCGCAACGGTATGGCCTTCGAGAGCGGCGAGATTGCAGTCTTCCTGATAATAGATCTTCATTGCCATGATACAGTTTCCTCCATTTAATAATATATAAGTGATATTGTTAAAGGTCAGATCCGACGACTCTCTGTCCGCCTCTGGACATGCCCTCAATAAACTGCTCCAAAGCCCCGGGCCTTAGCTTACTGAAGGTCCTCGGGGTACTTGACATCGTCCGCGCCTCTGGAAAGCCCGGTAAGGCCGGTCCTGGCGAGCTCCAGGATCTCATAGTCGTCAAGCAGGCCGATGAGCGCGTCCAGCTTGTCCTGATCACCGGTCAGCATGACCGTGAGGGAATCCTTGCCGACGTCGACGATGCTCGCGCGGAAGATCTGCGCGATAGCGTTGAACTGCGCCCGCATGGAAGCGTCCGCCCGGACCTTGATCATGATCAGCTCGCGGAGAACGCTGGAGTTCTCGTAAAGGCGCTTGATGTCGCGCACGTCCTCGAGCTTCCTCAGCTGCTTTTCGATCTGTTCGAGAACGTCGTGGTCGCCGGTGGAGACCACCGTCATCCTGGTGTAGCGGGGATCCGCCGTAAGGCCGGCGGTAATGCTTTCGATGTTATAGCCACGCCTGGTGAACAGTCCCGCGACCCTGCTGAGAAGGCCCGGCGTGTTGTTGACCAGGAGCGATAGTACGATCCTCATATGTTGTATGTTATACCTCCGCAGATTTAATGTTTATCTTAGCAACGGGGGCATAAAAAGTCAATAAAAATGCATTGCCGTGCATACAATAAGTCCCGCGGAGGCAGAAAACAGGCGCGGCCGCCCCGATGCTTCCGGGACGCCCTGCGCCTGCCTTAAGATCATATATTATGCTTCGCGCTTCTTCGTCAGATACTCGTCGATGCCCTTCGCGGCTGCCTTTCCGGCACCCATGGCAAGGATGACCGTCGCTGCGCCGGAGACCGCGTCTCCGCCCGCGAACACGCCCTCACGGCTCGTCTGTCCGTACTGCTCGTCCGCGACGATGCAGCCCTTGCGGTTCGTGTCAAGGCCCTTCGTCGTGCTGCTGATCAGCGGGTTCGGGCTCGTGCCGAGCGCCATGATGAGCGTGTCGCACTCGATCTCGTACTCGCTGCCCGGGATCTCGACCGGGCGCCTTCTGCCGGAAGCGTCAGGCTCGCCGAGCTCCATCTTGATGACCTTGCAGCCTCTGACCCAGCCGTTGTCGTCCACGAGGATCTCGACCGGGTTCTGAAGGAGGTCAAAGATGATGCCCTCCTCCTTTGCGTGATGGACCTCCTCCGCTCTCGCCGGAAGCTCCTTCTCGCTTCTTCTGTAGACGATGTGGACGTCCGCGCCGAGGCGCAGAGCCGTTCTCGCAGCGTCCATCGCGACGTTTCCGCCGCCGACGACGACGACCTTTTTGCCGCAGTGGATCGGCGTGTCGTAATCATCGCGGAACGCCTTCATGAGGTTGTTCCTCGTAAGGAACTCGTTCGCGGAGAATACGCCGCTCGCGGTCTCGCCCGGGATGTGCATGAACATGGGAAGGCCCGCGCCGGAGCCGATGAACACCGCGTCGTAGCCCTCCTCGTCGATCAGCTCGTCGATGGAGACGCTCTTGCCGATGATGCAGTCGGTCTCGATCTCGACGCCGAGTTTCTTCACGTTCTCGACCTCGGCCTTCACGACCGCGTCCTTCGGAAGACGGAACTCCGGAAT
>CACXDR010000320.1 GCA_902766415.1 uncultured Lachnospiraceae bacterium | reverse complement strand
TGATGCCCATCTCCCCGAAGGTCTCCATCCCGTTGAAGACGGCCGCGGCCATATCAAGCATGGGAAACAGCATCAGCGCGCCGGTGCCCTCGCCAAGGCGGAAGCCGCCTTTCAGCGGAGCCTTTTTTCCGAGCCTCTCAAGGATCTTCACGGCACCGGGCTCCGACGAGACGTGGGAGGCGAGAAGATACGCTTTCACCTCCGGGACAAGGCTTGCCGCGGCAAGCGCCGCAGCCCCGGAGATATAGCCGTCCAGTACGGCAGGGATATGCTCCGCTGCGCAGCCCAGGTAAAAGCCGGCCATGGCGGCGATATCGAACCCGCCGACCTTCATGAGGACGTCGAGCGCGTCCCCGGGATCCGGGCGGTTCCTCCGGAGCCCCTCCCTGACGGCGGCAGTCTTTTTTAAGAGCCCTTCGTCCGAAAGGCCCGCGCCCCGCCCGGTCGTGACCTCCGGCGGGAGCCCTGCAAGGCAGGACACCACCGCGCTCGCGGAGGATGTGTTCCCGATCCCCATCTCCCCGGCGGCCGCGATCCGGATGCCGCGGGCCCTGAAAAGGGCTGCCGCCGCCGCGCCGGAAAGAAGCGCGGAAAGCATCTCCCGCTCCGTCATGGCAGGGCCCTTCGCGAAATTCCGGGTCCCCCCCGCCGCGGGCCGGACCGCAAGCGGATGCGCGTTTCCGCAGGGCTCCGCGGAAAACTTCATCCCGATATCCACCGCGCAGACCTCCGTTCCGCAGGAAGCCGCCATGATGGACGAGCAGCTTTTCCCGCGGGTGATGTTCCGCGCGACCGAGGCCGTGACCTCCTGTCCGGTCTGCGTAACGCCCTCCTCCACGATCCCGTTGTCCGCGCAGAAGATGATGAGCGCGCGCGGGAAAAGTGCCGGAACAGCCGTTCCGGAAACGCCGGGACAGGCAGTGCCTTCCCTTTCTTCTTGTGAAGCCGGAAGCAGCTCCTCCGCCTGCGCGGCACAGATGCCGGAGATCATCTCCTCAAGGACGCCGAGGCTCCCGAGAGGCTTCGCGATGGAAGCCCACCGCCGTTCCGCTAAAGCTTTCGCGCCGCGGTCCGCCGGCCGGATCCTTTTTATGAGGGCGGAAAACGCCGCCTTAAGGTCCAAAAGGGACTCTCCCCTCAGATCCGGGAGCGCTTCCTGAAGATCCCGGAGCCGCATGCAGGAATCATCCATCTTTCCGCTCCTCCTGGTCTGTTCCTGTCAGGTCTGTTCTTGTCAGGCCTGTTTTTGCTGCGTCTTTTCCTTTCGGGTCTGTTCCTGTCAGGCCTGTTCTTGCTGCGTCTGTTCCTGCCGGCTCTGCCGTATGCATCATCCTCCCGAACGCCCTGCAGCAGTCCGTCCAGCGCTTCAGGAACGCAGGAGCCGACGGATAGTAAAGGTGCGGGAAGCCCGCCGCCTGCGCGCCTCGCACATGCATGCAGTCCCAGCCGCGGCCCGAAGGCTTTTCAGCGCGCCAGCTGCTTCCCGGATCTTCGCTTTCCCAGTAGTGGAACTCATGGCCGCGGATCTCCTCTCCTCTGGCAAGAAGGGCCGGGCCGTCCTGTGACGGATCTTCCCGGAGGATGATGCTTTCCTCCTGCCCGGTCTGTTCCTGCGCTGTCAGCGTAATATAGCCGAACCGTTTCAGGCGGTCCGTCCTTCTCGCGCCGAACGGAAAAACGCCCGCCATGGGCCGCATGATGCCGTCCGTGTCCTCGAGCCTTTCGTGAAGATAAAGGAAGCCGCCGCACTCCGCAAGGCAGGGCATCCCGGAAAGGAACGCCGCGCGGACCGCCGCGCGCATCGCTTCGTTTTCAGAAAGCACGCGCGCGTGGAGCTCCGGATACCCGCCGCCTAAAATGAGGCCCGAGATCCCCTCCGGCAGAGAACGGTCACGCAGCGGGCTGAAATATACGGGCTCCGCCCCGAAGGACTGAAGGAGCTCCAGGTTGTCCCTGTAATAAAAGCAGAACGCCTCGTCCAGGGCGACCCCAATCCTCACGCGCTTCTCTTTTTCTTCAGGACGCGCCGCATCCGGCCGGACCATGAGCTCCGATGTTCCATATGCGCCCTGAAGCTCCGGCGCCTC
>CACXDR010000319.1 GCA_902766415.1 uncultured Lachnospiraceae bacterium | reverse complement strand
CATGCCGGAAAGCTCTCCCTTTTTCACCGGCGCCGGCCCGTTCAGGTCAAAGACCTTCACGAAGGTATAATCATTGTCCGAGCTCGTCTTGATAAATAAAAAGTCCCCTTTCTCCGCGGAATGGACGAACAGCGGCTCCACGCTGTAGAAATAGTCCTCCTCGCTGAACCGGCCCGATCCGTTCAGCTCAACGGAAAGCTCCGAGTAGTTCCCGTACTCATCCGACGACACAAGGACGCTGACGGTCGCGGGAGTCCCGTCCGCCCTGGTGAACTCAAACGGGTACATCCATTCGAACTGCTGCGTGTAGCTTTCGGAGGGCTTCATGTACTTCCCTGTAAAAAGCTCCGGATGGTCCGCCCTGCGCACCTTCGTATCCAGCCTTCCTGCCGCGTACGGGCCGACGTCATACGGGCTGAACCAGAATGCCACGCCGTCCTGCTCGACCGTGAATATAAATGAGTCCGCCTCCATCTGCCCGATCGTGGTCCGGTAGTCGTCGAACAGCAGGCTGTAGCCGTCCGGCCCGCCGTTATACTTTTCCTCCAGCTGGTCCGAAAGGACCTCCTTCAGGCCCTCCACGTCCTTTATGACGTCGGTGAGCATGATCTCCTTTCCGGTCACCGGGTCCAGGTTCTTCGCGCCGTAAAGCTCGTATCCGTGGACGCCGCCGGCATAGCCGGACTCCATCACCTGGAAGCTCACTGCCTCGTCGTCCGCCCGCCGGAGCAGGATCGTATAGCTTTCCGTCCCGGGCATATCAAGTCCCCTGCAGCTCTCCGCAAGCTCTGAAAGGGCGGGAAGATACACCGACCGGTTCTTCGCGTTCATCGCGTCCAGCGCCTTTTCGAGCTGCGGATAGCGCTCCGCGGTCTCCGGCCCGGGGAACAGCTCCGCCACGCTGACATACGACGCTTCGTCGTATTCTCCGGGCCTGATGTCCGGATCGTAATGATACGCGCTCCAGCCGCCCATCTCCATCCCGAGCGGCCGGGCGGCCTCCGCGGCCTCCCCTCCGGCGTTCCCGTCCTGTGCGGCTTCTGTCCCGGCAGGCGTTTCCTCTCCGGTCCCGCCCGACGCTTCCTCCGAAGCGGAAGCCGGTCCTGCCCCGGTCCCGCCCGCCTCCGGACTGCTTTCCGCCGCGGCCTCCGTACCGGCGGCGCCGGACTGCCCCGCCGTCGTCGTTTCCGCGCCCGCCGTGCTTTCCGTCCGCGGCGCGGCCTTGCCGACACAGCCCGCGAGCAGCACGGCGGAGGCAGCCGCCGCGATGAGGAGCGCCGCGCCGGCGCTCCCCTTTAACCTTTTATCTTTCATTCCTTTTACCTCCGGACCGTACGGTCCCTTATCGTTTTTCCGTGCCCTGTCCCCTCCCGGGGCGCCCGTCAGTATCCGTAAAAGATCTGGGCAAGCGGCGAGCTCTTGTCAAGGATCAGCGTCTTCTCCCCGTTCTTCATCGACTCCTTCGCGGCGTCGAGCGAACGGACAAAGGTGTAGAACTCCGCCTTCCCTTCGCTGTTGTAGGCCTCGGAAAGGATCTGCATGTATTCCGCCTCGCCCTCCGCCTTCAGGATCTCTGCCTGCTTTCCGGCCTCGGAGCGCATGACGGAGACCTCGCGGTCCGTGTTGTTGCGGATCTTCTGCGCCTCGGAATTGCCCTGCGCGGTGTAGGAGGCCGCGATGTTGTTCCGCTCGGAGATCATGCGCTCGTAGACGGCCTGCTTGTTGTCGTCCGGCATGTCGAGCGACTTCGTCTCCACGGAGAGGACCTCGATCCCGTAGCCCTCGAGCGAATTCCCGATATTGTCAAGAATGTCCTGCGCGAGCTTTCCGTTGCGGTTCTCGATGATGTCCGCCTGGTCCATGTTGGAGATCACGGACTTCAGCGAGGAGAACACCGAGGCGGAGATACGGGACTGCGCCTGCGCGACCTGCCCGTTCAGGTACCGCGTGAACCTCACCGGGTCGCTGATATGCCAGAGCACGAACGCGTCCGCGATCATGGTCTTCTTGTCGCGGGTGATGACGTCCGACTTCGGGATATCGTATAGCTGCTTGTTTTTCGGCAGGGAATCCGCGTCCTGGATCACGGGGATCTTGAAGGAGATGCCCGGCGTGTCCTCGACGCGCACGATCTCGCCCCACTGCTTCACCAGTTTATATTCGTCCGGGTAGGTCACGACCGCGGCGGACGGCAGCACGAGGATGGCAAGAAGGATCAGGATAAAAAGCAGTCTTTTTTTCATCTCAGTTCCCTCCCTTCCCGTTTTCCTGCGGTATCGTGATGTTGGAAAAGTTCTCCAGCGGGAGCAGCGTCTGGGTCCCGCCGTCTGTGATGTAGACCTTCAGCTCCGGCAGGACCTCCTCCATCGCCTCGTAGAACATGCGCTGCTTCGTGATGAGCGGGTACTTCTCGTAT
>CACXDR010000318.1 GCA_902766415.1 uncultured Lachnospiraceae bacterium | reverse complement strand
GTCGCGTACGCAGTCACGGACCACACCGCGCAGTACGTCGACGGCCATACGGCGGTCTGCTTTATGGGCCACGGGACCGAGGCGGAGTCGAACCAGGTCTACGCGAAGATGCAGGAGACCTTTGCAAAGCTTGACTTTGACAACTACTATGTAGGCACAGTCGAGGCTGAGCCGTCCGTCGAAGACGTCGCCGGGGCGCTGAAGGAGGCGGATTACGACCGCGTGGTCCTTGAGCCGCTCATGGTCGTCGCGGGCGATCACGCGAACAACGACATGGCAGGCGATGAGGAGGATTCCTGGAAGTCGGTCTTCGAAAAGAAAGGCTACGATGTGGTGTGTGTCCTTGACGGTCTCGGACAGATCTATGACGTCGCGAAGCTCTACGCGGAGCACGCGAAGGCTGCGGAGGAAATGCTTAAGTGAAACGGTGGAGACAGGCTGTCCTGATCCTTGCAGCCGCGTTTACAGTGGCCTTTTCCGGGACGGCGGCGTACGGCGCCGTCGTCCTTAAGGGCAGCTCCGGCTCTGTCGCGTCCCCGGACGAGACGATCGCGGCGGAAGAGGTAGGCTATGAGGGCATGGTCCCGGTCCCCGGATCCATGGTCGCCGACGGGGACTATGAGATCTCCGTGGATTCCAGCTCCTCCATGTTCCGCATCGCCTCCTGCACGCTGCACGCGGAGGGCGGCAGCATGACCGCCCGCCTCGTGATGGGCGGGAAGGGCTACTCGATGCTCTATATGGGGACACCGGAGGAAGCGGCTGCGGACGAGGCGCATGCCATTAAGGAAGAGGAGGATGCCGGCGGCGCGGTCGCGTTTACGGTGCCCGTGGAGGCGCTTGACCGGGAGACGGACTGCGCGGCCTTCAGCAGGAAAAAGAAAAAGTGGTATGCGAGGACGCTCGTGTTCCGTGCGGATTCCCTGCCTGCGGGAGCCCTGTTCCCCGCGCCCGCGGCGCTGGACCTTGCCGACGGGGAGTACCTCGCGGAGGTCACTCTGGAGGGCGGTTCCGGCAGGGCGCAGGTCGCGTCGCCCGCGGCGGTCACCGTAAAGGACGGGGCCGCGTCGGCGCGCATCGAGTGGAGCAGCCCGAACTACGACTACATGGTGGCGGGCGGAGAGAAGTACCTGCCGGTAAGCAAAGACGGAAACTCCGTATTCGAGATCCCGGTACCCGCGTTTGACGTGCCCCTTCCCGTGAAGGCGGACACGACCGCGATGAGCGTTCCGCACGAGATCGCGTATACGCTGGTCTTCGACGGCGCCTCCCTTGCGCCTGTGAAGAAAAAGAGTCACGCGGCGCCCCTCACAGGGGCTGCCTGCGCTTTGGTCCTTGCCGTCCTGGCGTTCACGCTGTACGGCAGAAAACGGAAGGCTTCATGAACGATAAAGAAAACAGAAAAGAAAAAACGCAGTGCCGAAAGAGAATTCTTCCGGCACTGATTCTTATAATTGCCGTTCTTTTCGCCGCGGCCTGCGGGAGAGGGACGGGCGGGGCGGCGCCGGGAAGGGGCAATACGTCAGGGCAGGGCACTGCTGCAGGCAAGGGCGCCGGGAGTCCTGCTGGAGCAGGCGTTCCCCGGGAAGAGGAGACGCCGCCGGAGATCCCCGGCCACGCCTTTCTTTCCGCAGTGGAGACTGTATATGCGGAGCATTTTCACGTATACTGTTATGAGGACGGGCTCCGCGTGATCTCCGTGAACGGGGAGCAGCGCTATCTCTGCGTGCCGCGGGAGACCGGGGTCCCTGAGGGCCTTCCGGAGGACCTGAAGGTCATCCGCACGCCGGCGCGCCGCGTCTATATGGCGGCTTCGGCGGTCATGTCCCTCTACGACGCCATGGGCGCGCTGGATACGGTGCGTCTTTCCGGAACGGAGGAAAGCGGCTGGTACTGCGAGGCCGCGAAGGAGGCCATGGAGGACGGCAGGATCCTGTACGCCGGCCGCTACAGCGCCCCGGACTTCGAGCTTCTGAAGCAGGAGGAGTGCGGCCTGGCGCTTGAGTCCACCATGATCTACCACACGCCGAAGATCGCGGAGATGATCGAGGACCTCGGTATCCCGGTGTTCGTCGACGGCTCGAGCGCGGAATCCCATCCGCTCGGCAGGACCGAGTGGATCCTCGTGTACGGCGTCCTCGCCGGCAGGGAGAAGGAAGCCGCGCGCTTTTTTGAAGAACAGCGGGCGCTCCTCGGCACCTACGGGAGCTTTCCGGATACCGGGAAGACTGCGGCGTTCTTCCACGTCACTTCCGGCGGGACGGCGGTGGTCCGCACCGGGAACGATTATATCTCGAACATGATCAGGCTCGCGGGCGGGACCTACGTTTTCGGGGATCTAAATAAGGAAAACAGCCGTTCCGGGTCGGTGAACATCACCATGGAGGAGTTCATGAACACCGCCTCCGACGCGGACTACCTGATCTACGACGCGGCGATCGCGGGCGGGCTCTCCGGGCTCGAGGATATTTACGCTGCCTGCCCCGTGCTGCCTTCCTTCCGCGCGGCGAAGGAGGGGCATATCTACATGACCGACCGCCAGCTCTACCAGTCGGCGGACATC
>CACXDR010000317.1 GCA_902766415.1 uncultured Lachnospiraceae bacterium | reverse complement strand
CCTTCCGGACAGGCCGGGAGAAGGAACCTGGACATGATCAAAAACTTTCAGAAGCAGCTGAACAGGCTTCACGTCGTGCTGGATGCGCTGGTCGTTGCCGGGAGTTACCTGGCAGCCTGGTACATCCTTATCGGCATGCATCCGGACGTCGGCGTGCTTCCGAGGGAGGTCTATTTCCGGGCCCTTGTCTGCATCGTCCCCGTGTACCTCTGTCTCTACGCGTTCTTCGGGCTTTACGCGCCGAAGCGCATCCTGGGGCGGCGCGCCGAGTTCGCGAGCATCCTGAAGGCGAACTCGCTCGGGCTCCTGATCTTTACGCTGGTCCTTTATCTCGGCGCGAAGAACCCCTACATCTACCACTTTTCAAGAAGGCTGGTCCTGGTATTCTACGCCTTCACGGTCATCCTTACGACGCTCGAGCGGAACTCGATCCGCGCGGTGCTCCGCAGGATCCGGAAGCAGGGCTTCAACCAGAAGCAGGTGGTCCTGATCGGGTACTCGGACGCGGCGAGAGGGTACATCGACCGCGTGCTGACGAATCCGGAGTGGGGCTACCAGATCCGCGGGATCCTGGACGACCACGAGGAGTTCGGGCTGAACTACCACGGCGTCCGCGTGATCGGGAAGGTGGACGACCTGCAGGGGATCCTGGACCTGAAGGTCCTGGACGAGATCGCGATCACCCTTCCGCTGAAGGAATACGACCATCTGAAAAAGATCGTGGCGGTCTGCGAGAAATCCGGCGTGCACACGAAATTCGTCCCGGATTACTACGGCGTCATCCCGACGGTCCCGTACATGGAGGACCTCGGTGGCATGCCGGTCATCAACATCCGCCACGTGCCGCTCACGGAGCTCCATAACGCGGCGCTGAAGCGCGCGATCGATATCTTCGGCGCGCTCGTCGCGATCATCCTCTTTTCTCCGGTCATGCTGGCGGCTGCCATCGCGGTGCGCGTCACCTCGCCGGGCCCGGTCATTTTCTGCCAGGAGCGCGTGGGCCTGCACCAGAGGCCGTTCCGGATGTACAAGTTCCGGTCCATGAAGCTCCAGACGGAGGAGAACGAAAAGAAGGAGTGGACCACGGAGCACGATCCGCGCGTCACGAGGGTGGGGCGGATCATCAGGAAGACGAGCATCGACGAGATGCCGCAGTTCTTCAATATCCTGAAGGGGGATATGAGCCTGGTGGGACCCAGGCCGGAGCGCCCCTTCTTCGTCGAAAAGTTCCGGGAGGAGATCCCGCGGTACATGATCAAGCACCAGGTGCGTCCGGGCCTGACCGGCTGGGCGCAGGTGAACGGTCTGCGCGGCGACACCTCGATCGAGCGGAGGATCGAATACGATCTTTACTACATCGAGAACTGGACACCGGGATTTGATTTCAAGATCATTTTGCTGACCTTTTTTAAGGGGTTCATTAATAAAAACGCCTACTGACCGGCGTTCGTTAAGGAGATCTCATGCAGGATAACGGATTCAACGAAGAGCTTCCGCACGGCAGGAGCCGCAGAAAGGGCGCGCAGAAAGCTGCGCTTCGCGGCGGGGCCGCAGGCGCCGGGACAGCGGGAGCCGGGAGGGCCGCCGGTGCCGGAAGGGCTGCCGGGGGTACCGGGAGGACGCCCGGGGCTGCCGGAGGCGGAAACGGTTCCGGGGAAAAGGCGTGGAAGACGAAAAAGAAGGCGCCGTCGAAGGGCTTCATCATCTTCCGCAGGATCATCATCCTCGCGCTTCTCGAGGCGGTCGTGCTCGCCGGGATCTTTTCCTACGCGTTCATGCTGAAGCAGTACAACAAGATCCAGCGCCCGGATTTCGAGGTCTCGAACGTCGAGAACAAGGAGCTGTCCAGCGAGGACATCCAGAAGATGAAGGGCTACTGGAACATCGCCGCGTTCGGCGTGGATTCGCGCGACTCCTCCGTGGGGCGCGGGAACAACTCGGACGTCATCATGATCGTGAGCATCAACCGCGAGACCGGGGAGATCCGGCTGGTCAGCGTATTCCGCGACAGCTACCTGAACCTCGGAAATTCGAGCTATTCGAAGATCAACGCCGCGTACGCGATCGGCGGGCCCGAGCAGGCGGTGCGCGCCCTGAACCAGAACCTCGACCTGAACATCACGGACTATGTGACCTTCAACTGGAAGGCGGTCGCGACAGGCGTCAACATCCTGGGCGGCGTGGACGTCAATCTTTCTGACGCGGAGTTCCGCTACATCAACTCCTACATCACCGAGACCGTCAAGGGCACCGGCATAGGCTCCGTCCATCTTGAGCACGCCGGAGAGAACCATCTGGACGGCGTCCAGGCAGTCGCGTACGCAAGACTCCGCTACATGGACAACGACTACACCCGTACCGAGCGCCAGCGCAGGATCATAGAGCTCTGCTACCAGAAGGCGAAGAAGGCGGACGCGCAGACGCTGTCCGACCTCGCCGGAAACATGCTTGCCATGGTCGCGACGAGCCTGACCTGGGAGGACGGAATGAACCTCGCCATGCACGTCAGGAACTACTCGATCGGCGAGACCGGCGGCTTCCCGTTCGACCGCGCGGAGGCCATGATGGGAAAGAAGGGCGCCTGCGTCCTTCCGAAGACCCTTGAGAGCAACGTGAAGCAGCTGCACCAGCTGATCTTTGACGATACGGAGTACGAGGTCTCGAACCGCGTGCGCGAGATCGACAACAAGATCTGGTCCGACTACAGCACGTACAAGAACCAGGCCGCGGAATCCAGGTACCAGGCTTCGAAGAAGGCTGAGGAGGAAGCGGAGGAGGACGATGACGACGGCTCCGGAGACGAGGACGGCAGCGGAAAGAAGGGCTCCGGCGATACGAAGAAGGAGAAGAAGGGCGTCATCTACGAGACGAACAGCGACGGCGACGTGATCGCCGCGTATGAGACGAACAGCGACGGCGACATCATCGGCGAGTATGAGGTCGACGCGGACGGAAACCTCTTAAGGGACGACGAGGACGAGGCGGATCTCGAGGACTTCTTCCCGGGCGGCACGGACGAGGACGGGAATTTCCTGGCGCCTGCCATCCCGACGAGAAGCACCTCCGGCAGCGGCACGGGCAGCACGGTCAACGGTGCGGATGTCTTCCCGGGCAGCGGGAGCAGCGGACAGGTGCGTCCGGGCTTTGATCCGGAGGAGAGTGCGGCGGCCTCCCGTGAAGAGGAGGAGGACGATGGCCTTGCACCGGCAGTTCCCGGCGGCGTGAAGCCCACCAGGAGCACGCAGGAGACGGCAGCGAAGCCGTCGCCCATGAACGAACCGGGCCAGACCACGGACAGCTATGTCGCGGAGGGACCGGGCCATGTCGGCGAGCGTGAGACCACGGCGGCCCAGACGGCGGCTCAGACGACAGCAGCCCAGACCGCGGCGCAGACGACCGCGGCGGCAGTGCAGCCTGCCCCGGCGGAGCCGCAGGCGGCCCCGGGCCCCCAGGTAGGCGCGACCGCCGAGGCGGTGCCGGACTGAGGCGGCAGATCAGGAACAGGCTGCCTTGCTGAGGGAACAGATAAAAAACAGAATGCGGAAAGCTGCGGCGGATCCTCGCCGCAGCTTTTTTGCGGGAAACGTCACATTTTCTCCCCGGGAAAAACACATTTTCGTCACAAACCTTTCCTATACTCTGTAATGTAAGAAAAAAGAAGACGGTCTTCGGAGGCGTAAAGGCCCGGAGCCCGGTAAGAAATACGGAAAGGAGCTTTACTATGTACGAAGAGCAGAATCGTGACGGATACCAGAGCAGCGCATACCAGAATCTTTACGGAGGCGGGTCCGCGCAGAGCGGCTCGTATACCGGGACACAGCAGAGCGGATCTTACACCGGGACGCAGCAGGGCGGTCCGGCAGCCCAGGGGCCGGAGGACGGCAAGGGCGCAAGCAGAAAGAAAAAGGAAGGCAGCCTTTTAAAGAAGCTCGGCACCAGCGCGGCGTGCGCGCTCGTGTTCGGCGCAGTCGCCGGAGGGACGTTTATCGGCGTGACGAAGACCGCCGGCACCGCCGCCCCGGCACCGACGGAGGCAGTCGCCGAAGCGCAGACGGAGCCCGAGACCCTGGCGGCACCGGAGGAGGCGCGCGCGCTTCCGGACGGAGGGACTTCCGTATTCAATGAGGAGAATTCCAACCCGTTCATCGCGAGCGACGTGCCTGCAGAGGAAAAGGATCCCATGACGATCGCGCAGAACGCGCAGAAGGTCGTACTGGACGTTTCCGATATCGTCGAGAAGGCAATGCCGTCCGTGGTCGCGATCAACGTGAAGGGCGAGCAGACCGTGTCCAGCCTCTTCGGTTACTCCAGGACCTATGAGACCGAGGGCGCCGGCAGCGGCATCCTGATCGGCGAGAACGACGATGAATACCTGATCGTTACCAACAACCACGTCGTAGAGAATACGAAGAGCATGACGGTCCAGTTCATCGACGGCGAGAATGCCGACGCGGAGCTGAAGGGCACGGATTCCGGCCGCGATGTCGCGGTCATCGCCGTGAACAAGAAGGACGTCAAGGACGAGACGAAGGGGAAGATCGCGATCGCCGAGATGGGCGATTCCGATTCGCTCAAGGTCGGCCAGGGCGTCATCGCCATCGGCAACGCATTAGGCTACGGCCAGTCTGTCACGGTCGGCTATGTCAGCGCTACCAACAGGAGCATCACGGCGGCTGACGCGGCGACCGGCGAGACCAAGACTGTCGAGAACCTGCTCCAGACCGACGCGGCCATCAACCCCGGAAACTCCGGCGGCGCGCTGCTTGACATGGAAGGCCGCGTGATCGGCATCAACGAGTCGAAGAGCGTCGACACCACCGTCGAGGGCATGGGCTACGCGATCCCGATTTCCAGCGTCAGCGAGCTGATCGAGACCCTTTCCGCCCAGAAGACCAGGGCGACGGTCGCTGAGGAGAACCGCGGCTACATCGGCTTCCAGGGCACGAACGTCGACTCCGACGCGGCACAGAAGTTCAACATGCCGGTAGGCATCTTCGTATACCGGATCCTCGAAGGCGGCGCTGCGGCGAACTCCGACCTTCAGGAGCAGGATATCATCACGAAGCTTGACGGCATGACGGTCACCTCCATCGAGGAGCTGAAGGACAAGCTGACCCGCTATGAAAAGGGCGAGGTCGTGACGCTCACAGTGCAGCGCCCGAACGGCAAAGAGTACAACGAGCTGGAGATCCAGGTCACGCTCGCGGCGCAGGGCGAGGTCGGCGACAGCGAGGGAGCGGAAGAGGAAAAGGCGGAAGCGGAGCAGGAGGCGCCGGAGAAGAATGAGAACGGCGGCGGAATGAACGGCTTCGACGGAAGCGATTTCTGGAACGACTTCTTCGGAAACGGCGGCTTCCAGTTCCGCTGGTGATCCGGCTTTTGATCCCGCCAGGCGGGAAACAGCAATCATAAAGCAAGGCAACCTGTCTGACAGTCTAAACTGAAAGCAGCCTCCTGAAAGGAAGGGAATCTGAAGGCCTGATACCCCCCGGGTCTCCAGGTTCCCTTCTGATTATGTTTGGAAAAAACTGAATTTTATGGTAGGATTCTGAAAGAAAGCATCCGGCAGAAAAAGAAAGGGGGACGCATGCGGAAAAAGGACGAGGCGAACGAAAAGAAACAGAGGCAGAGGCTTCTTTCCGCAGCGTGGAAGCTGTTCCGTCAGAAGGGATACCGCGATACGACCATGGAGGACATCCTTGCGGAGGCGGGCTGCTCCAAGGGACGCTTCTATTATTATTTTCACGCCAAGGGAGAGCTCCTCGATTCACTCTATGAGCTTTTCGACGCGGAGTACGAAGCTGCGTACGCTTCCTTCTCCGAAGGGATGTCCGTCCAGGAAAAGTTCCGCTGTCTCCACACGGCGATGTTCACCTTCATGGAGGAACAGGTCGGGCCGGAGCTGCTTACAAGCCTCTATCTTTCCCAGCTTGAGAACAAGACCGGGATCGACTTCTGGAGCAGGAACCGAAGCTATCTCCGCATCGTGACGGAGCTCGTCAGGGAAGGACAGGAGGCAGGAGAGCTCCGCACGGACATCGACGCGGAAGCCATCGCGGACGACCTCATGGTCATCGAGCGCGGACAGCTCATCGACTGGTGCCTGCGGCGGGCGTCCTACAGCCTGAAGGAGACCGGCCCGAGGAACATCACCCGCCAGATCTCCGGCTACAGATCTCGACCATAGGGACTGTCCCCATGGCTAAACAGAAAAGCGTCGATGTGTTGATTAAACGGAAAGGTGTTGAGCCATGGGGACAGTCCCCATGGCCGAACGGAAGAGAAGGATTGCCTTCTCTTTTTTTCATGATATAATCAGACTATGGTCTAATAAAGACTGCGGTCTGATTATGCGGCCGCGCGAAAGGGGGATTTTTTATGGGTACTGCGAAAGAAAATAAAAAAGGGGGAAAGCTCCTTGACTGGATCGAACGGGCCGGAAACAAGCTTCCGCATCCGTATATCCTGTTCCTGTGGCTCTGCCTCATCCTTGCCGTGTTAAGCTTCATCTGTTCCATGGCTGGCGTCAGCGTGGTGAACCCGAACACGGGGGATACGGTGACGGTCAGCAACCTGCTGAGCAAGGACGGCTTCATCTGGCTCCTCACGAACATGCTGAAGAACTTCCAGAACTTCTCGCCTCTGGCGCTTGTGCTCGCCATGCAGATGGCAGTCGGCTTCTCCGAGAAGACAGGGCTTCTTGATTCCGTCATGAAGCGGGCCATCCTCGGCGTTCCCATGTGGGCGCTGACCGCGACGGTCCTGTTCATCGGCATCAACGGCAGCATCGCCTCCGAGGCCTCCATCGTCGTGGTCCCGAGCCTTGCGGCGGTCGCGTTCGGCGCGGTCGGCATGCACCCGATCGCGGGCATCCTCGCGGGCTACGCGGCGACGAACGCAGGCTTTACCGCCAGCATCATCCCGGCAGGTACCGATGTCCTTCTGTCCGGCGTTACGGATACCACGGCGAAGATCGTCGACCCGAACCTGACGGTCAACCCGACCTGCAATTGGTACTTCATGATCGTATCCACCTTCATGCTGACGGCTGTCGGCGTCTGGGTGAACAGGACCTTCATCGTGCCGCGTCTCGGCGAGTACAAGGGCGG
>CACXDR010000316.1 GCA_902766415.1 uncultured Lachnospiraceae bacterium | reverse complement strand
GTCTCAGCAGATCTTCCTGATCCAGCCCTCCGGGCCCTCGATCCTGCCCTGCTGGATGCCGGTGATGGTATCGTAGATCTTCTGCATGACCGGTCCCATCTTCTCCATGCCTGCCGGGAAGTTGATGATCTCGTCCTTGCCGACGACTCTTCCCAGGGGGCTGATGACCGCAGCGGTGCCGCAGAGGCCTGCCTCCGCGAAATCCTTGAGCTCGGTGAACTTCACCGGCCTGTGCTCCACCTTCATGCCGAGCATATGCTCCGCGATGTAGCAGATGGACCTTCTCGTAATGGACGGAAGGATGGAATCAGACTTCGGAGTGACGAGCGTGCCGTCCTTCGTGATGAAGATGAAGTTCGCGCCGCCGGTCTCCTCAACAAAGGTCCTGGTCTCCGGATCAAGGAACATGTTCTCGTCATAGCCTGCCGCGTGCGCGGTAACGTGCGCGTGAAGGCTCATCGCGTAGTTCAGGCCGGCCTTGATGTGGCCGGTGCCGTGCGGTGCCGCGCGGTCAAAGTCGCTGACGCAGATCGTGATGGGCTTCGCGCCGCCCTTGAAGTACGGGCCTACCGGGGTGACGATCATGCGGAACTGGTACTCCGTCGCAGGCTTCACGCCGATGACGATGCCGGAGCCAAACATGTAGGGGCGGATATACAGGGATGCGCCGCTGCCGTACGGCGGGACCCATGCCGCGTTTGCCTTGACGACCTGGTCGACCGCCTCAAGGAAGCGCTCTGCCGGGAACGGAGGCATTTCCATACGCTTCGCGGAATCCATCATTCTCTCCGCGTTCAGGTCCGGACGGAAGGTAACGATACTGCCGTCCTCCCAGGTATAGGCCTTCAGTCCCTCGAAAACTTCCTGGCAGTAATGAAGCACACCTGCGCACTCGCTGATCTGTACCATCGGGTCACCGATGAGGCCGCCCTCATCCCACTTGCCATCCTTCCAGTTGGAGACATAGCGCTTGTCCGTCGGCATGTACGCGAACCCAAGGTTGCCCCAGTCAATGTTCTTCTTTTCCATAGCTGACTTCCCCTTTACTCTGAAATTCCGCTTCCGCCGGTATCCTGTGGAGTCTTTCCGGACGGATATTTATACGTTGAAATTTATTATATTACCGATCTCCCAAAAAAACAATGCATAGTGATCATTCACGCCCTGCCGCTCATTCATCCCCTGCCGCTCATTTGTACCCTGCTCAGAAAGCATGAAACGCGCGGGCCGCTGCGGGAGGTTGATTCCGTACCGGGGAGCGCCCAGCAAGCCATCAGGGTACGGAAGCCCTAAAAGAGCGGAGCTCCTGTGTGAACTGGTGAACAAAGAACCGCCTCCTGTCTCTTTGTCTGAATATTTCATGGATTCTTTGACCTCCCGGGAATAGAATAGAAACAGAAGGATACAGAGAATAGAAACAGAAGGATACAGAACATACCCCGCGTAAACAATACTCGCGTAATGCGGAGGAAAAAGAATGAAAGAGATCGTACTCGGAAAAAGCGGTATCAGAACAGTACAGAACGCCTTCGGTGTTCTTCCGATCCAGCGGGTGGACATGGAGACCGCGGTGAAACTCCTGCGCCGCGCCTGGGAGGGCGGCATCCGTTTCTACGACACTGCGAGGGACTACACTGACAGTGAATCGAAACTCGGCGCCGCGTTTTTCGGCGGAGAAGGCGGCGCAGAGGAAGGCTGCGGAGGGAAGGCAGGCACAGGTTCCGGAGGATGGCTGGAGGCACAGGGTGTCTCCCGGGAGGATATCATCATTGCTACCAAGACGCACTCCAAAAACCCGGAGGGTTTCAGGAAGGATCTTCAGCGCTCCCTCTCCGAGCTGAACACCCCTTACGTAGACATCTACCAGTTTCACCAGGCGCAGCAGTGCTACCGCCCCGGTGACGGCACCGGTATGTATGAGTGCATGCTGGAAGCGAGGGAGCAGGGACTCATCCGTCACATCGGCCTTACCTCCCACCGCCAGAACGTCGCCATGGAGGCCGCTGCCTCCGGGCTGTATGAGACGGTGCAGTACCCCTTCAGCTACCTTTCCGCAGAGCGGGACATGGAGCTGGTGCAGTGCTGCCGTGAAAACAATGTCGGCTTCATCGCCATGAAGGCGCTCTCCGGCGGACTTATCACCCGCTCCGCCGCCGCCATGGCTTTCATGACCCAGTTCGACCATGTGCTCCCCATCTGGGGTATCCAGCGTGAAAGAGAACTGGAGGAGTTTCTTTCCTACATGGAAGAGACCCCGGTGCTCACGGAAGAGCTCCGGAGTCAGATCGAGGCGGACCGCAAGGATCTTTCCGGTGATTTCTGCCGCGCCTGCG
>CACXDR010000315.1 GCA_902766415.1 uncultured Lachnospiraceae bacterium | reverse complement strand
AGGTCCTTTCCGGTGTGAGCCTCAGCGCGGAGCCCGGCGGTAGGGTCCTTGTCACAGGACGCTCGGGCGCGGGCAAGACTACGCTTTTAAGGCTGCTCCTCGGACTGGAAGCGCCTGACGCGGGGACCGTGCATCTTTTTACGGCGGCAGCGGTCTTCCAGGAGGACCGGCTGTTCGAGGAGTTCGACGCGGTCCGGAACGTCAGGGCCTGTGTCCAGGAGACGGAGGAACATATCAGGGAAGCGCTGCTCAGCCTCCTTCCGGAGGAAGCGCTTTCAAAGCCGGTCTCCGGGCTTTCCGGCGGTATGCGGAGGCGTGTTTCCGTCGTCCGGGCGTGCCTTGCGGGAGGAGAGCTCCTGATCATGGACGAGCCGTTCGCGGGGCTTGACGCCGAGACGCGCGAAAACACACTTGCCTTCATTCTCGCGCACCAGAACGGCCGCGTCCTCGTGATCAGCGCGCACGACACGGAGGGACTTTCATCGTTTTCAGAATACAGGCTGTGAGCCGCGGCTCCTGCCTGTATTTTTTCAACACTCACAAAGTTATATATAACTAACCAGATGTAATATGTTAAAATGAACAAAGCATATCCAAATATATACCCATGTATCCGGAACCGCGGATCCAGGAGGAACGTATGATCACAAATGATACCGGTATCGTTGAGTTTCGACACAAAATCGTAGAAGAGGCCTGCCGTCTGGAATGGAACGGCGAGCTTGACGAGCAGCACAAGGAAGAACTGGTGTACCGGATGATCCCGGGACCAAAGCCGGAGATCGGGCGCTGCTGCATCTATAAAGAAAGGGAGATCATCCGTCAGAGGATCCGTCTGGGCTGCGGTGAGAACCTGCTGGACAACGCGGATTCTGAAAACATGGTCCAGGTCATCAAGCCGGCCTGTGACGAGTGCCCGAAGTCGTCCTACTCCGTCACTGACAACTGCCGTCTCTGCTTAGGCAAGGCGTGCCTTAACTCCTGTAAGTTCGGCGCCATCTCGATCGGCCCGTACCGCTCGCAGATCGACAGCTCAAAGTGCAAGGAGTGCGGCATGTGCGCGCAGGCCTGCCCGTACGAAGCGATCGTCCATCTGGTCCGTCCCTGCAAGCGCGTATGCCCTGTGGACGCCATCACCTACGACGAGTACGGCTTCTGCGTCATCGATGAAAAGAAGTGCATCCAGTGCGGCCACTGCGTCCATTCGTGCCCGTTCGGCGCCATAAGCACCAAGACCTTCCTTGTTGACATCATCCGCGAGATCAGGGCGGGCAAGGAAGTCATCGCGATGTGCGCTCCGGCGACCGAGGGCCAGTTCGGCCAGGATATCTCCATGGCCTCCATCCGCGAGGCGCTGAAGAAGTGCGGCTTCGCCGACATGGTCGAGGTCGGTCTCGGCGGAGACATGACCGCTGCGTACGAATCGCTTGAATGGTCCGAGGCAAGGGAAGAGGGCCGGAAGATGACGACCTCCTGCTGCCCGGCATTCATCAATATGCTGAGGAAGCATTTCCCGAAGCAGTTCGAGGAGAATATGTCCACGACGGTCTCCCCGATGTGCGCGATCTCCAGATATCTGAAGGCTACCCGTCCCGGCTGCATCACCGTCTTCATCGGACCGTGCGTCGCGAAGAAGTCCGAGTCCGCGGACAAGTCCGTCCCGGGCAACGCGGACTATGTCATGACCTACGGCGAGTTCGAGACGCTGCTCAAGTCGAAGGACGTGACGCTCGAGCCGGTGGCCGACGCTTACCAGGAGGCTTCCATCTGGGGCAAGCGTTTCGCGACCAGCGGCGGCGTCGCGAACGCAGTGCTGGAGTGCATGCAGGAACGCGGAGAGAATACCACGGATATGAAGCTCTTACGGTGCGCGGGCGGCGCGGAGTGCAAGAAGGCGCTCATGCTGCTTAAGTCCGGAAGGCTTCCTGAAGACTTTGTCGAGGGAATGATGTGTCCGGGCGGCTGTGTCGGCGGACCTTCGAAGACCAAGACGGAGCTCGAGCTGAAGCGGTCCCGCGAGGCGCTGCTCCGCAAGGCGGATACGAGAGGCGTCCTTGAGAACCTGAAGAACTATCCGATGGACAAGTTCTCCATGCACAGGGACGGGCACCTCGACGAGGAACCGCT
>CACXDR010000314.1 GCA_902766415.1 uncultured Lachnospiraceae bacterium | reverse complement strand
GCTGCGGCATGCTCGGCATGGAGGTGCGGGACGTAGCCGCCATCTGTATCGAGGGGATGAAGCCGCACGCCGCGGAGCTCGGACTCCTCGGGACGGCGGCCGCAGACTGAACGGGATGACCGGAGGGGCCTGGGCAGAAAACTTAAGAAAGGGCTGCCGGCTTAAGCAAGGTAAAAAAACACCTGCTTTTGCCGGCAGCCCTTTTGCGTGTCCTGCGTGTCCTGCGTGCCGATGCGGCCGTCCCGCCTGTCGTTCCGTCCCGCCCGTCGTTCCGGCCTGTCCGTTGTTTTGTCCCGTCTGTTGTCCCGTCCGTCGTTCCGTCCCGTCTGTTGTTTTGTCCCGCCCCTTATCCTGTCCTGTCCGTTATTTCGTATAGAGGTCGTATACCGCGACGTGGTCGTAGATGCAGCGCCACGCGCTGTGGGCGTTCGCGGTCACGCAGATGTAGTGGCCGCCGTCGTTCGAGATCTGGTAGCTTGCGGCGCAGTTCCCGGACTCCTTCACGAAGCCGGTCTTCGCGCAGCGGACCAGGCCGTGCGTGTCCTTGTCCTCGATCCTGCGGAGGAACCAGTTGGAAAGGATGATCCCCTCCGGGTGCTCCGGCGTGGAAGCCGTGGTCCAGACGTGCTCCGAGAGGATCTGGCGGCAGAGGTCGTTCTCCGCGGCCGCCTTCATGATCATGGCCATGTCCGTCAGCGTGCAGTAGTGCTCCGCGTCATAGAGCCCGACGCAGTTCGTGAAATGCGCGGTGTCGGAAAGCCCGAGCTCCGCGAGCTTGTCGTTCATCATGCCGACAAAGGCTTCGTGGGAGCCCGCCACATAGGTCGCGAGCCCGACCGCGGCGTCGGCGCCGGACGGGAGGATGGTCCCGTACATGAGGTCCCGCACGGTGACGGTCTCGCCGACAGAGAAGCCTGCGATGCTCGAGTCATTTTTGTAGGCGTAGTCCGTGATGTCGATCGTCATGGTGAAGGTATCGTCAAGGTTCGTGACGTGCTCCGCGGCGACGAGAAGCGTGAGGATCTTCGTTATGGACGCGGGCGGGATCCGGGTGTCGCCGCCCCGGTCCGCGGTCACGGTGCCGTCGTCCGCGTTTATAAGGACGGCGTAGCTGCTCTGGACGTTTTCTGAGACGATCTGCGCCGTCGCGGCCGTGCGCGCCGGCTCGTAGCCTTTGAAGAAGCCTGCGACCTCCGCATGGTCCGGAAGGGAGGAATCGACGGAATCCTGCGGACCGGGAGCATCATCCGACAGGACCTCCCCTGTGGGATCCTCCTCCGCGGGGGCGGTGTCCCCATCCGCGGGGACCGGGGTCTCCTCCGCGGGCTCCGTGCCGCCGGCGGAAGCGAGGGTCCCTGCGGGGGTTCCTTCCGCAGTCGTCGCGACCGCCTCAGGCGGGTCTCCGCCGCTTATGGAGGACAGGATCACGAACGAGAGGAACATGAGGATAACAAGGATCGAGACCCGCAGGATCATGCGGTTCCGGAGCGCTCTCCGGTTGCGCCTGCTGAGTCCCTTCTTTCGTACGCGCTGCGCGCGGTTCTGCTGGTTGTCCACGTCCCTCACTCCTTTGATGATGCCCTTCGGATCTTCTTTCTGCGGATCTTCTTTTTATAATATCATAATCTGTTTGATTATGTAAATCTTACGCGCCAGGGGATGTGCGAGTATCGGTAAAACGCAGAAACGAAGGTTTCCCGAATTAATACATTGTTGTGTAATTGCACATAGATTTTTGCAAATTATTGGGCTTTACTGTCAACATTGATTGACATCATTGGGACTGTTTGGTATACTCCCTTTGTAGTCGAGTGGGCTTTGATTCACATATTTTGTAAGTCATGCAGTTCCATCCATGGCTTGCGGGGTATGTGTTTTTTAGTTTACGGGACTCAGGACATATTTTTCATTTTTATGGAGGCAGGGAAATGCATAACGGAACAGTTAAGTGGTTCAACGCAACTAAGGGATACGGATTCATCACGGATGATGCCGACAAGAGCGAGATCTTCGTTCACTTCTCCGGCATCAACGCAGAAGGCTACAAGACCCTTGAGGATGGCCAGAAGGTTACTTTCGATGTTGCTGAAGGCAACAGAGGACCGCAGGCGGTCAATGTCACTGCTGTCCAGTAATGGATCAGTGAAGTAATAAGACCTTAGTCAGTGGATCCGCAGGATCACTGAACTGATAGATTATTACAGGGTGGGGTATGAAAGGGACTTTCGCAGGACGCCGGCAAGGCGCGCGGGGGTCTCTTTTTTTATTCTTTTAATGATCCCGGGCGGCAGGACAGGCGCGGACACCGGCGCCTTCTGATTTTTCTGTCAATGAGACGGGATTTGCAGTATAATAAAAAACACCTTTAGAGGGTAGTTCACAGGCATTCAGCAAGAAGGAGAAAACACATGCAGGAATTCAGGCCCGTAAAAGAAGGAAAAGTGCGCGAGATCTATGACATCGGCGACAATCTGATCATGGTCGCGACCGACCGCATCTCCGCGTTCGACTACATCCTTAAGAACAGGATCACGAAAAAGGGCGCGGTCCTTACCCAGATGTCCAGGTTCTGGTTCGACCTCACGTCGGACATCTGCCCGAACCATATGATCAGCACCGACGTGAAGGATATGCCCGAGTTCTTCCGCCAGGAGAGGTTTGACGGCAACAGCATGCTCTGCAAGAAGCTGACCATGATCCCGGTCGAGTGCATCGTCCGCGGCTATATCACGGGAAGCGGCTGGGAGAGCTACAAGAAGAACGGCACGGTCTGCGGGAGCCGGCTTCCGGAGGGCCTGAAGGAGTGCGACAAGCTTCCTGAGCCGATCTTCACCCCGAGCACCAAGGCGGAGCTCGGCGACCACGACGAAAACATCGACTACGACTGCTGCGTGGAGGTCCTTGAGAAGGCGTTCCCGGGACACGGCGAGGAGTACGCGACAAAGATCCGCGACTACACGCTTGCCATTTACAAGAAGTGCGCTGACTACGCGCTGACCCGCGGGATCATCATCGCCGACACGAAGTTCGAGTTCGGCCTTGACGAGAACGGGAACGTGCTGATCGGCGACGAGATGCTGACGCCGGATTCCAGCCGTTTCTGGCCGGTCGAGGGCTACGAGCCCGGAAAGAGCCAGCCGTCCTTCGACAAGCAGTTCGTGCGCGACTGGCTGAAGGCGAACCCGGACAGCGATTTCAACCTGCCGCAGGACGTCATCGACAAGACCATCGCAAAGTACAAGGAAGCATATACCATGCTCAGCGGAAAGGAACTTGCCTGAACCATGAGTTTCGCGAAGTGGCTCGGTTTTGAGACGAAAGAGGAGCAGGAACGGAAGCGCAGGCTGTATCTTAAGCGGATGTACCGCTTCGGGCAGGCGGAGATGGACTGGGAGGAGCGGATCCTGAAGGACCTGTTCCCCCGCGCGAGGGACCTTACCACGCATAAATTCGCCGCGATCGCGCTCCGGGACCGGCTGCTGGCCGCGAGGGAGCGGAACGCCGAGATCGCTTCGGAAGGGCTGGAAAGCGCGCGGCCCGTGTCGGAAGAGCGGGAGATCTCTCTCTGGGGGAAGGCGCAGGCGTTCCGGGTGCTTAAGGAGGATGAGAAAGCGCTGATCCTCCGTATGGTAAGTATGGAGCTTCAAAGCCGCTCGGCGGAGGAACTGCCGGACGCGGAGGCCGTAAGGGGC
>CACXDR010000313.1 GCA_902766415.1 uncultured Lachnospiraceae bacterium | reverse complement strand
GGGATGAAGGCGGCATGGTTCCGCCCGAAGCAGAGGGACGCGACAAGGACGGACGGGCGCGGCGTGCTCATATTCCACTCGTTCCGCGAGCTTCCTGAGCTTGTCGGGAGCATGTAACACAGGTAAGAGCATCATCCGCTGTGTGAACTTCGGGGTCAGCCGGGAGCATGTAACACAGGTAAATGCATCAACCGTTGTGTAAGCTCGGGGTCTGCCGGGGCATATTACACAGGTATGTTTGTCAGGGTTTAAAAAAGCGCGAGGTCATATGAAAAACAATCGAAAGGCAGTGGAAGAGCGTCAGATCAGGATCCTGGAGCTTGTAAAGGAAAAGGGCGAGGCCAGGGTGGAGGAGATCGCGGACCAGTTCGGGATCTCCATGATGACGGTACGCCGCGACCTTCAGCTTCTGGAAGAGCAGGAGCTTTTAAGCAGGATCCACGGAGGCGCCATTTCCATAGAGCGCGCGCATACCATGCGAAGCATCGGCGAGGACATCCGCAGGAGCAGGGAGAGCATCTCCGAGTATGCCGCCAGGCTCATCGACGACGGCGATTCGCTTTTCATCAACGGGAGCCGCACGGCCCTCAATATGCTGAAATACCTGAGGAATAAAAAGGTCAGTGTCGTTACGAACAACGGCTGGGCCATCGGGGAGACATACCCCCCGGGCGTCACGGTCCGCATGACCGGCGGGGAGCTCCGCGGGCACATCATGATCGGCGAGTACGTCATGCGGAACCTTCTCAGCATGTCCGCCGACAAAACGATCATCGGCTGCGCCGCGGTCTATGACGACGGCGAGTTCCGGTATGACATCCCGACGGAGATCGGCATCAACGAGGTCATGATCAGCCGCACCTCGAAGGAGCTTTACGTCCTCGCGGACCACACGAAGATCCAGCGCCGCGGCTCCAGGGCGAACTCCTACGGGAGCTGTATCTATGACCGGAGCTGCACACTGGTCACAGACGCAAAAGCGGACGCAGAGGTCCTGGACCGTCTGCGCCGCTATGGGATCAATGTGATCATTGTGCCGGAGACCTGAAGCTCATCGGGCTTGTAAGAGAGGACCTGGCAGTGCTTTGGGAGCACTGGCCCGGTCAGGTATCCGGGAGGATATATTTTTCGATGATCTCCTGGATGGCGTCGTGGTTATTGTCGTGTTCCGTGACCGTGTCCGCGGCTGCCTTCACCTCGTCTGTCCCGTTGATCATGGCGATCCCGGTGCCCGCCGCTGTAAGCATCTCGATGTCGTTGCCTGCATCGCCCGCGGCGAAGGTGTTTCTTGCCGGGATCCCGAGGATGCCGGCAAGCTCGGTCAGCGCCGTGCCCTTGTTGAGCCCGTGCATGACGATCTCCAGATACCGGCTGCTTGAATAGAAGCTGTCAAGGACGCCGGGGAAGGTCCCGGCGAGCCATTCGCGGAAGCTGTCCAGCGGCCCGGGCTCCTCGCTGATCAGAAGGACCTTCGCGGGCGGCGCGTCAAGCGTACGGACGTCAGGGATCACGCGGAAGTCCATGAGGATCTCCCCGCAGTAGCGGCGGATCATGGCATCGTCGCAGCGCGGCTCGACCAGGACGTTCCTGGTGTCGTAGGTCTGGACATGGATGCCGCGGCGGTTCGCCTCGTCGAAGAGCTTCCACACGATCTCAAGATCCACGGTGGTGCTCCGGAGCGGCTTTCGTGCCCACGGGTCATAGAGGACCGCGCCGTTGAAGGTGACGAGGAAGCAGCCCTGCCCGGTAAGGCCCAGGCGCTCCGCCTGTGTGAGCGCGCTCGCGAGCGGCCGTCCGGTCGCGATGACGATGCTGTGGCCGGCCGCGAGGGCGGCCTCGATGGCTGCGCGGTTGCCGGGCGTGATCTCCTTACGGTCGTTCAACAAAGTTCCATCAAGGTCAAGAAACAGTGCTTTTTTGCTCATTTTCAGTACTCCGGGGGATGGACTTTTCCTGAGATACGTCAGGATCTGGAATATTAGTTGGGATCAGGAAACCGCTTTTCGGCGGCTTTCGGGCCGCGGCTTTTTGCGCCGCAGGTTCACATATCTGCATCAGTGTAGCACATTTTTATTCGGGGGGATAGTTATGGATCTTTCAAGTCTGCTGCTTTATGTTCCGGGGATCGTCATTTTTCTGGTCGGGTCCTCGCGCGTGCGCACGTGGCTCAGCGACATGCGTGCGGACGGACGCGCCGCGGCTTCCGTGACGGACTGCAGGCACGTCGTCAAAAAGGACAGCAAGGGAAACGAGATATTCAACTACTATAACCTGACCGTCGAATATGTGAACCCGAAAAGCGGAAACAAGGAGACGCGGGCGCTGAAATCCCCGTCCGAGTTCACGCCGGGGCAGCAGGTCCACCTGCGGCTCGGCACCATGGGCAAGGGCGATACCATTATGGAGATGCAGGAGGAGCCGCTGATCCATCCCGTCATCACTATGGTCTGCGGCGCGCTTCTCATCCTTCTGGCGCTGTTCACGAACCAGCATGAGGATATCAAGGCGATGATCTGCCTGTCCCTGGTACTGGTCGGGCTCGGCGGAGGCCTTCTTCTGAACTACGGGAGCCTGAAAAAGCGCGGCCTCACAGAGCTTGATTCGGTGATCACGGACGTATACGCGCGCCAGATCTCCCAGGGGACCAAGATCGTGAAGGGCGAGAAGTTCACCTATTACCCTGTCGTGAAATATGAGCTGAACGGCGTGACGAACACCCGCCGCTGTATCGTGAACTCGAGCTCGAAGAAGGATTTCCTGATCGGGAACCACCTGACTCTGTACCTTGACGTGGAGAAGGGCGAGGTCGTCGAAAAGCCCGCCCGGAAGACCGTCCTGGTAGCCGGCATCGTAGCCCTGGCGGTCGGTATCATTTCAGGTCTCAGCATTTTTTCGGTGCTGTAGGCCCGGCAGGGCCGTAAGGCCTGTAAGATCGAAGATCCGCGGGCGATGCTGCCGGTGGGTGATGCTGCTGCGGGCAATGTTGCTGCGGTCGAAGCTGCCGCGGGAACTGCTGTTGCGGGCGATGCTGCCGCCTGGCGGAAAATATGCATTGAATGGGGAGAGGGCGCCGTCCCGGGACTTTAGTCCCGGACGGCGCCCTCGTTATGTCAGGTTTTGCCCCGCTTTTCCGGGTCTTCCGTACCATGGAGCTTGCTGGACGCTCCCCGGTACGGAATCCACTTCAGCGGGCGCCCAGCTTGCTCCGGGTTTTTAGTACCTGTTAGCATGTTGGAAGCTCCCCGGTACGGAACCATCTCTCCGCGGTTCCTC
>CACXDR010000312.1 GCA_902766415.1 uncultured Lachnospiraceae bacterium | reverse complement strand
GATTCCTCGACGAGATAATAGTCCGGCAGGCAGAAAAGGGAATTCATCTGCACCTTGCCGTCCAGCACGGGCTCCTTCCGGATATACTCGTTGATGGACCAGGTCCCGGCGATCATGCAGATCGCGGAGGGATCCGTCACACCTGCCGCGAGGGCGCAGGCATTGATGTCGAACATGCCGCCGGCGACCGGCGTCCCTGCGCGAAGGCCTGTCCTTGCGGCAGCTTCCTCTGTCACGTACCCGCAGATCTCCGTCGCGCGGCAGAGCGGGGGAAGCGCTTCCATGAGATCCGAAAGCCCGAACAGCGCGAGCAGCTCCGGATCATACTGGCCTGTGTGCAGGTTCATGAGGTTCGCGCCCGAATAATCCGTGATCTCGGCCTTCGCCTCACCGGTCAGGCGGAAACGGACATAATCCTTACATTCGAACACGTACCGGATATTGCGGTAGCTTTCCGGTTCGTTGTCACGGAGCCACGCAAGCAGCGAAACCGGCTGGCACGCCATGATGTGCTGGCAGGAAAGGGCGAAGACCTTTTCCTCCGTGCCGTCGGAAGCCCAGCGGGCCGGATACATGTAGGCGCGGTTGTCCGTGGAGATGATGCCGTTCCTTGCGGGACGTCCGTCCTTCCCCCAGAGGTAGAGCCCCTTTCCGTGTCCGGCGATGCCGACGCCGGCAACATCGTCCGGGGAGACGCCCGTCTTTTCAAGCACGCCCTTTACGACCCTGCAGTTCGCGTCCCACATCTCTTCCATGTCGCGCTCGATGAAGCCGGGCTTCGGCGTAATGGAAGCGGTAGCGACGCCGACGCTCCCGATCTCGTTCCCGTGTATGTCAAACAGCGCGGCCTTGGTAGCCGTACCGCCGTTGTCAAGTCCGATATAATATTTCATTGGGCACGCTCCTTTGCCGTATTACCTTGAGGTCTTCATGAGCTCAAAGCACTTCTCAAGGAACTTCCTGGTGCAGTATTCCTTATGCCAGAGGTCGTCGCCGGGGTGTCCGAGCACCTCCACCGAAACATAGACGGTATCCACGCCTTCCTTGCCCATGACCGCATGATCCAGAAGCTCCGCGCCAAGCGCAGGCGTAAGGAAGCCCTCCGTTTCGAACAGCGGAGGCTGCCCGACCTCCATGTGAAGGTCGCCGAAGCATGGGTGCGAAGGATCATCGATGCAGTTGCAGAGATGGATGCGCTGAAGGAAGGACTCACAGAGGTCCAGCGAGTGGAAAAGGTCAATGCCGCCGAGCTTCTCATGAGCGCTGTCCCAGTGGATGTACATGTTCGGGTGCGCCGCCTTGACAGGCGCGAACCACTCGCAGGTCTCCGCCATGGGCCCGAGCAGGCGCTTTTTGTGCGCGTAGCGGTCCAGCGGCTCAAGAAGGAGGCTGATGCCGTACTTCTCCGCCGCATCCGCGATGGACGCGAAGGAATCGGCGAGGACCTCCTTCGCGGCCTCCCGCTTTTCGGGCGCCGTGTCAGGGCCGCTCGGAACGCCGACATAGCTTAAGCCCATCTCGGCCGCGGCAGGAAGCAGGCTGATCTCGAACTCCACGGACTTTTTCCTGAGCTCCGGGTCCAGGGAGCTGATGTCAAAGCCCTGGCGGTTCATGTAAGGCGTCGAGTAGGTCACGCCGCACCAGTTTTCCTCCTCAAGGAAACGGCGGATCTTCTTCTGGTTCTCCCTGTCATGGAAGACACCCATCTCGACCCCATGATAGAAATCGAAGCCGCGCAGCCGGTCGATGACGCCGAGCACACGCTTCTCGTCATCGAGATACGGCATGAACAGCTCCATGATATGCGCGGAAGTCACAAGCTTTTTCATGATCTGACATCTCCTGTTCTTTCTCTCCGGCGTCCTGGCCGGTTTTTTTCGGTCCGGGTCCCCGGCTTCAGGCGCCGGGAGGACCCGCGGTTTTAAAGACATGCCGCAAGCGGCACCTTGATCACGATCTTCCGGATCGGGGCGGGAGCATCACCCGCCTGCACGGCCGGGATATGGACGTCCCAGGGGAAATAAAGCGCGAAGCTTCCCGGCGTAAGGAACAGCTTTCCCTCCTGCCTCGCGGGATCGTTCCTGTAAAACAGGATGTCCCTCGGCGTGCCGAGAAGGTCCTCGTCAGTCTCCCCGTTTCCGTTATCCTCATAGAAGCAGGCCGCCTCGGGACCGCCGGACGCAAGGAACTGAAGATCGATATTCTTCCTGTGGATCTCGGGCCTCAGCATCTCCCGCGGAGCCGTCTCCTGGTCAATGACCTGAAGGATCATCGGGATGCCGCCCGGCGCGATGTCGTATTTCCCGGCCTCGTACGCGTTCATGTCGTGCTCCATCAGGAAACGGACGGCATGCTGTACCGGGACCGGGAAGGTCTTAATCTGCGTTTCGATCATTTCATTACTGATATTACCGAAGATCATGGTGCCTCCTCCTGCTGTCAGGATCTTTTCTTCTCATCACGCTGTCAGGATCTTTCTGTCGGGATCTTTCCTTTCTGCGGATCGTCAGGAATGCTTCCTCTCCTCAAGCGCGTGGATCATCTCAACCACGAATTCGTGCGTCGGCGCGGGCACGCCGCATTTTTTCGAGGCGCGCACCACGGAGCCGGAGATCGTGTCGACCTCCGTCTTTCTTCCGGCGCGGATGTCCGCGCAGATCGAGGTGACGCCGCCGGGGGAACCTGCCGATGTCTCCCGAACCTTGGCGAGAAGCTTTTCATCGTCCGCCTCAAGGCCCATGCCGCGCGCAACGGCCGCCGCCTCGCGCACCAGACGTTCCGTCAGGTACCAGGCATGCGCGTTGGACGCGATATAATCCATTTCCACGGAAAGGATCGCCGTGACGGCGGAAAGAGAAACATTCGTGAACATCTTGTCCCAGATAAGCTGCTGGATGTTGCCGCGGATCGTCGTGACGAAACCGCACCCGTCCAGCGCGTCCTTCAGCTTCGGAAGGAAGCCTTCCGTGTCGGGGACCAGCATGCCGATGTTCGTCTCGCCCACGCCGCCGTGGCGGATATGGCCCATGCCGAGGATGGCGCCGTTGTCGTTCGTCGTACCGATGATGATATGGTCCTCAGGGACGAATTCCGCGAGGATGTCCTCATGGCCGGATCCGTTCTGGAGCGTCATCACATAGGTATCCGGACCGATGATCCCGCGGTTCCCGGAAAGGGCCGCTTTCGAGAAAAGGGCCTTTACGAAGAGGATCACAAGGTCGACCGGGGCGATCCCCTCCGTCGAAACGACCGCCTTCGGATAATACATGTTG
>CACXDR010000311.1 GCA_902766415.1 uncultured Lachnospiraceae bacterium | reverse complement strand
GATGAAAAAACTGGAAATACGCTTGTCATTTTAAAGGGGCAGGGGGATAAAGTCAATGAGGGGGATGGTAACGAATGCGCCGCGTGCAGACTGCAGCGTTCAGCCCCAAAACTGACAATGTTCCCCAAGTGTCCGGCTCTGCAGCACAGACGTCCGGACCCGGACGGATATGTTCTTATCCGCCCGGGACGGACGGATGTAAGCTGCAGATGTCCGAACACAGGGGAACTTGTCATTAATATCGCTGAATGCGGCAGCCTCCGGCAATGCCTGCTTCCTCCGCCCATATTCATTGACTTTATCCCCCTGCCCCTTTAAAATGACAAGCGTATTTCCAGTTTTTTCATCCGGAAAGGTGCGTTTTATGAATGAACTGATCGACATGTTCTTTACCTTCGCGCGGATCGGCGGGCTGACCTTTGGCGGAGGCATGGCCATGCTTCCCATCCTCCAGCGCGAGGTCGTGGAGAAGAAGAAATGGGCCACCGAGGACGAGCTGATGGACTATTACGTTATAGGCCAGTGCACGCCCGGGATCATCGCCGTGAACACGGCGACCTTCATCGGCCAGAAGAGAAGAGGCATCATCGGAGGGATCATCGCGACCCTCGGGGTCGTGTTCCCGTCGCTCGTGATCATTACCATCCTCGCCGCGTTTCTGCAGAATTTCGCGGAATTCGCTGTCGTAAAGAACGCCTTCGCGGGGATCCGCGTATGCGTCGTGGTCCTGATCTTCAACGCGGTCTCGAAGCTTTACAAGAAGGCTGTTATTGACCGCGCGACCTTCATGATCTTCCTCCTGGTCTTCGCGGGCTCCGTCGCCCTGGACCTTTCCCCCGCGGTCTTCGTCGTGCTTGCAGGGCTCGCCGGGATCCTTCTTAAAAATGTGAAGGGAGGAAAGGCTGCATGAGCGTTCTGTTAAGGCTTTACGCGGAATTCTTCAAGGCAGGCCTCTTCGCCGTCGGCGGCGGCCTTGCGACGCTTCCGTTCCTGTACGATATTTCCGACAAGACCGGCTGGTTCACCCACGCGGACCTTGCGGACATGATCGCGATCTCGGAGTCCACCCCTGGCCCCATCGGCGTCAATATGGCGACCTACGTCGGCTTCACTACGGCGGGGCTGCCCGGTGCCGTCACCGCGACAGTCGGACTCATCACACCGTCCGTCATCATCATCCTCCTGGTCGCCCAGGTGCTGAAAAAGTTCAAGGAGAACAAGTACGTCCAGGACGCGTTCTACGGGCTCCGTCCCGCCTCTGTCGGGCTGATCAGCGCCGCCGGCTTCCTGGTCCTGAAGATCACGCTTTTCAACTGGGATCTCTTCCGGGAGACAGGGGCTCCTCTGGCTCTTTTCCGTCTGCCCGCGGTCGTCATGGCGGCCATCCTCCTGTTCCTCATGAGAAAGTACAGTAAGCTGCACCCGGTCGTGTTCCTCGCCGCCTCCGCGGCAGTCGGCGTGGTATTAAGAATGGCAGGCGCTTAAATGGACCCGAAAAAGCTGAAGGCGCTCACAGTGCGCGAATTCAATGAAGCCGCCATGCAGTTCGACGGAAAGGGCGCGGGGGTCTACGCGCTCTGCAGGAACGACTATCCGGACATCCTCGGGGAATTGCGGAAAGCGCCGTTCACGGACCTTCTTGACTGCGGCTGCGGGACAGGCGCCATGCTTGCGCTCCTTTCCCGCGCGTACCCGGAAAAGCATTTCACAGGCATCGACATCGCCCCCGGAATGATCCGCGCGGCAGAGAAAAAGAAGCTTGCCGGCGTCAGGTTCGTGACCGGGGACTGCGAATCGCTCCCGTTCCATGACAGCTCCTTCGACGCCGTGATCTGCACCATGAGCTTTCATCACTATCCGGAGCCGGTGCAGTTCCTGAGGAACGTGCGGCGGGTGCTCCGCCCGGGCGGGCGCTTCATTCTAAGGGAGATGACGGGACCTGCCCCGGTGGTCTCGGCCATGAACCGCTTCGGGATGCCGGTCCTGAACCGCCTTTTCAGGAAGGGCGACGTGCGGGGCTATACGGCGGACGATGTGCGCGCTCTGCTGATGAAGGCCGGGCTTGTCCCGGTCACCCTGGAGCGGCGGAGACACATGCGCCTGCACGCGGTCGCCCTGAGACCGGAAAGCGCAGGAAACAGCTCCGGGACCGTATAAGATTTTGTGAAAAATGACTGACCGCCCGGAAGGGCAATCCGGTTGTATATTTTTTGAAGATAGGTTAAAATTACGGTTAATACTTCGGTGGACGAAGGAATCGGCCCCGGCGTAGTTCCTGACGTATTCTTTAAAAAAAGGGAGATCATACATGGCATTTTATTTCAGCGAACCGTCCCGTACCTTTGGTGAGTATCTGCTTGTCCCGGGCTATTCATCCTCGGAGTGCATTCCGACGGCTGTCAGTCTTAAGACCCCGCTGGTAAAGTATAAGAAGGGCGTCGAAGAGTGCCCGCTTATGATGAATATCCCCATGGTGTCCGCGATCATGCAGTCCGTATCCGGCGAAAAGCTGGCAGTCGCGCTTGCAAGAGAAGGCGGCGTTTCCTTTATCTATGGTTCCCAGAGCATTGAGGACGAGGCGGACATGGTCCGCTGGGTCAAGTCCTACAAGGCCGGCTTCGTCACGAGCGACTCGAACCTTCCGCCGCACGCGACCCTCGCGGACGTCCTTGACTTAAAGACGCGCACCGGCCATTCCACCGTCGCGATCACCGAGGACGGCGGCCCGCACGGAAAGCTTCTCGGCATCGTCGCTTCCAGGGACTACCGCCTGTCGCGCATGAAGCTCGACCTTAAGGTCACGGAGTTCATGACCCCGCTCGAGAAGCTGGTCACGGCTCCTTCCAACACAAGCCTCCACGACTGCAACGACATTATCTGGGAGAACAAGATCAACTCCCTGCCGCTGGTCGACGCGGAAGGAAGGCTCCAGTACATCGTGTTCCGCAAGGACTATGACAGCCATAAGGAGAACGTGAACGAGCTCCTTGACAGCAACAAGAGCTACGTCGTCGGCGCGGGTATCAACACGAGGGATTTCGCGGAGCGCGTCCCGGCGCTGGTGGATGCCGGCGTGGACGTCCTGTGCATCGATTCCTCCGAGGGCTTCAGCGAGTGGCAGAGCCGCACCATCGGCTGGATCCGTGAGCACTACGGCGACAAGGTCAAGGTCGGCGCGGGCAATGTCGTCGACAGGGAAGGCTTCCTGTTCCTCGCGAAGGCCGGCGCGGACTTCGTGAAGATCGGAATCGGCGGCGGCTCCATCTGCATCACCCGCGAGACCAAGGGTATCGGCCGCGGGCAGGCGACCGCGGTGATCGAGGTCGCGAAGG
>CACXDR010000310.1 GCA_902766415.1 uncultured Lachnospiraceae bacterium | reverse complement strand
ATCGTTGCGACGGGACCGGCGATCCAGTTCCTGAAGCACATCATCAACACAGATTTCAACAGCATCGCGGTCAGCGACGGCATGACCCTCTCCCTGGGAAACAAGACCCTGGAATTCATGGTCCTTCCGAACCTGCACTGGCCGGACACCATGTATACCTATGTGCCGGAGATCAGGACCCTCTTCACCTGCGACTCCTTCGGCTCTCATTACGCCGCGGAGGGGATCGTGAGATCCTCCGTCACGGACGAGGCGGGCTACGCAGACGCGACCAAATATTATTTTGACTGCATCATCGGACCGTTTGCGTATCCGTATATGTACAACGCGCTTGAGCGGATCAGGGATCTCGAGATCGAGCATATCTGCTGCGGCCACGGACCTGTTCTGGACTCTCATTTCGATCAGATCTTCGGGTGGTACCGTGAGTGGTGCAAGGCGCCGGAGCCGAAGGCGAAGAAGCTGGTGGTCATGCCGTATGTGAGCGCGTACGGCTATACCAAAGAGCTTTCGGAGGCGATCGCGCGGGGCGTTGAGGACGCAGGCGCGGAGGTCCATCGCTATGACCTGATCTTTGACGACAAGTCCGCGCTTGCCGCTGACATGGCGGTAGCGGACGGATACCTGTTCGGCACGCCCACCATCCTCGGCGAGGCGCTTGAGCCGGTCTACAGTCTGACGCTCGGCATGTATCCGCCTGTCTTCCGGGGAAGGCTGGCTTCCGCGTTCGGAAGCTACGGCTGGTCGGGAGAGGGCGTCCCGCACATCATTGAACGGCTGAAGCAGATCCGCCTGAACGTTCTCGACGGGTTCCGGGTCCGGTTCAAGCCCAATGCCTCCCAGCTCGAGGATGCCTACGACTTCGGATACAATTTCGGGTGTGTCCTTCTCAAGAAGGAGAAGAAGCAGGCTTCCAAGGGCGGGCCCCAGCTGGTCAAGTGCCTGGTCTGCGGCGCGGTCTTCGATGCTTCCATTGAATCCTGCCCGGTCTGCGGAGTCGGGCCTGAGAATTTCGTGCCCGCGGGCGATGCCGGCACCGGCTATCAGAATGATACGGACAGAGAGTATCTCGTCTTAGGCGGAGGGATCGCAGGCCTGGAGGCTGCCAGGGCCATCCGCGAGCGCGACAGGACGGGAACCGTCACCATCCTTTCTGATGAAGACCATCTGCCGTACAACCGTCCGATGCTGACGAAGGCGATGCTTTCTGATTTCTCGGACGATCAGATGGCGGTCGAGCAGAAGGAATGGTTCGATGAGAATTCGATCCGCTTCATAAAGAATATCAGGGTCGAGTCGATCGACCCGGCGGCGAAGACGGTCACCGCCGGCGGAAAGACCTTTAAGTATGACAAGCTGGTCTACGCGCTCGGCGCGTATTCCTTCGTGCCGCCGTTCAAGGGACATAACCTTGACAAGGTCGTCTCCATCCGCACGATCGAGGATGCCGCCAAGGTCAAGAGCATGGTCCCGGATATTAAGACGGCAGCCGTCATCGGCGGCGGTGTCCTGGGCCTGGAGGCGGCATGGGCGCTGCGCAAGGCAAAGATCGAGGTCACGGTGATCGAGGGCGCTCCGGCCCTTATGGCGAGACAGCTCAATCCGACGGCCTCCGCGATGATCAAGACGCTGGCAGAGGACTGCGGCGTCAAGGTCTACACCGCGGCGAGCACGGCAGAGATCAACGAGGAAGGCGTCGTCCTTGCTGACGGGACCGTCATTCCGGCAGAGCTTGTGATCGTATCCACAGGTGTCCGCGGAAACCTTGCCGCCGCGCAGGGGGCCGGACTCACGATCGGCCGTTCCATCGTCGTCAACGACCATATGGAGACCAGCGTGCCGGATATCTATGCGGCAGGCGACTGCGCTGAGTACAACGGCATCAACTACGCGCTCTGGAGCCAGTCTGTCGAGCAGGGCAAGACGGCAGGCGCGAATGCTGCAGGAGACGATGTCGCTTATGAGACCGTTGACGGAGCCCTTTCCTTCAACGGAATGAACACCTCGCTCTTTGCCATCGGAGACAACGGCAGCGACGCGTCCAGACTCTACAAGACCGTTGAGACGACGGACATGCGCCGCAGGCAGTACGAGAAATACACCTTTGACAAGAACCGCCTGGTCGGCGTGATCCTGATCGGAGACACCTCCCGCCTGGCCGAGCTGACGACAAAGGTCAAGGAACACGCGAAATTCAGCGATGTGATCAAGCTTTGACCGCGGCCCTGAGAACGAAAGCTCCCCGCTGCCT
>CACXDR010000309.1 GCA_902766415.1 uncultured Lachnospiraceae bacterium | reverse complement strand
CCGGCTGCCTCCCGCGCTTCCTCAAGGGCGCCGTTCAGCGCGCCGCCGACGAAAAGGATCATGAAGAGGACCCTTGCCCAGGTGATGATGAGGAACAGCGAGGCGAGCGAGCCGTAAATGGAGGACTTCCAGAAAATGGGCACGAACCTTGAGAAAAGCATGGTGAACACGAGCCAGCAGACGGAGGTGAACACCGCGCCCGGGAGCTGGTTCCGGATCTTCCTCTTTCCGCCGGGAAGGAAGGTATACATCCCGAGCACCAGGAGGACTGCCGCGACCGCCGACATGATGCCGCTGCAACGGATCAGTGAGACCACGAACGTGATGACCTTCTGAAAGCCGAACATCGCGGAAAAGCGTGTGAGAAGATCCACCAGCGCGTCGCCCATGACGTTCGCGACCAGGACCACGGGGATCAGGACCACAAGGATGAGCGTGCAGAGAAGCGCTGCCGGCTTGTCGCGCATGCTCTTCTGCGCATCAGGCGTGATCTTCACAAGGCCCATCTGGATCGCGGTCACACCGCCGCTCGCGGACCAGAGCGCCGTGACTGCGGACACGGACGCAAGGAGACCCGTGGACTGCTGCCGGAGGTTGATCACGATCCCGTTGAACAGGGCCTTTACCTGCGGGAGATCCGGAAGGAAGCGGAAAACGAACTCCGTGAGGTTTTCCGGAGAATACCCGGGCAGCATGTTCAGCACGGAAATGATCAGCATGACGAGCGGGAATACCGCCGTCAGCATCCCGAGGGTCGCGTGACCCGCGTACACGAGCATATCATTCTTCAGAAAAAGGTCGATCGTCCTTCTCGCGATCCTGACATATTTCCTGTTCATATGTCCGCCTCCCGGTCATTTTCTTTGCAGCAGGTCTTTCCCTTCAGCAGGGCTCAGCTGCAGGACGGGTACCTTCCGTCCCAGACGATCCTTCTGTAATTCTCACGGTCCGTATCTCCCTCGGTGGAGACGCAGAGCACTACGGAATGCTCCCCGAGGCCGATGCTCCTGCGGATCTCAGCCAGTCTTTCGTTCTGCATAAGCTCGCAGACGAAGCCTGCCGTGACTGCACCGCTCTCCCCGGAGATGATCCTCCGGTCTCCGCCTGCCGGGTTCCCCAGGACGCGCATACCCTTCGCGGCGATGCAGTCCGGAAGGGACACGAAGTTCTCCGCGCAGCGCCGGAGCTCCTTCCACCCGATGGAACAGGGGACGCCGCAGGCAAGCCCCGCCATGATGGTGGCAAGGTCGCCGTCCACCTCGCGGATGGTCCCATCGTCCGCAAGTGCGGTCCGGTAGATGCAGTCCGCCTGGTCAGGCTCCACGATGGTGATGACCGGCTTGTCCGCGCCGTAGAAATCCGTGAAAAAGGACGCGAGCGCGCCGGACATCGCGCCGACGCCTGCCTGCAGGAAGATGTGCGTGGGCCGCCTCCCGTCAAGCTGCCCGGCGGCCTCAAGCCCGATCGTCATATAGCCCTGCATGATCCACGTCGGGATCTTTTCATACCCCTCCCACGCGGTGTCCTGCACGAGCACCCAGCCGTTTTTCTCCGCCTGCTCCGCGGCAAAACGGACGGTATCGTCATAGTTGAGCTCCGTGATCTCCGCATGTGCACCGTGCCGGCGGATGTTTTCAAGCCGCTCCGCGGCGCTCCCCTTCGGGAGATAGACCACCGCCTTATGCCCCGCCATCTCCGCGGCCCAGGCGACCCCGCGGCCGTGGTTCCCGTCCGTCGCGGTCACAAAGGTGATCTTTCCTTTGTCCCCGGAGCTTCCGCGGTTTTCTTCAAGATATCTATTAAGGCAGTAGCTCCCTCCGAGGCCCTTGAACGCGTTCAGGCCGAACCGGAAGCTTTCATCCTTCACGTACATGCCGGCAAGCCCGAGCTCCGCCGCGAGGTCCTTTAAGGGCACCAGCGGCGTCATGGCGTATCCCGGGATGCTCCTGTGAAACTCCCGCACGGTCCTCGCGTTCGCGACGCTGAACACCGTGTCCTTTCCCGCCCCTGCCGCGCCGGGGCAGCTGTCAAAGTGCGCGAGCCTTACTGTCTGCCTTCCCTCGCTGTCAAGGCAGGCGCTGAGTCCTGTCATGTGCCCTCCTTCGGCGCGCCGGAGCTTTCGTCCTCCGCGCCGCTGCCTGTGTCTTCTGCGCTGCTGCCAGTGTCTCCTGCGCTGCTGCCTGTGCCATCCGCGCCGGTACCTGTGTCCTCCATACCAGAAGGCGCCGGTTCCGGCTCCGCCGCGCCGGTCTCCCCGGAAGCACCGGCATCGTCCGCCATGTCCTCTGTATAGCCGAGGATGGCCCGGTAGTCGACCTTCCCCTTAAGTCCGGTACTATCAAGCCCGGCGACCTCCTCCACAAGGATGCGGACCTTCTCCTCCGTCGTAAGCAGACTGTCAAGATCCGGCTCGTCGAACCCCGTACTGCTGTTCCACGGGTCGCCGAAGAGCATGTCGTACCGGATCTGCGGGAACCACGGCTCCACGGCCTTCCAGAAATCGCCGCCCTTCACCGACCGGAAGGATGAACTTTTCTTTTCTCCGTCCTTCATGAGGCCAAGCTTCGTCCCGTCATACTCGATGAAGGAGCCATCCGCCGCGTAAAGGCGGATGCCGTGCTTCCCTCCCCAGTAATAGTCGGCGCCGAAGTGTCCTTCTGTCTCCAGACCTCTAAGTGCCTCGAGGAAGCCCGGAAGCTGGTCCTCCGGCAGTGTATATTCCTCTGTCTGCGGGTCATAGGTCCCGACGGCGATCCTGTCCCGGGCGATCTCCGTGCGTTCCCTCGCCGCCTCGTTCACGACCGGCAGGACCCGGTCGCGGTACATCTCGCCGGAGATCTCGCCTGTCTTCGTCATTTCGTAGATCATCCTCGTGAGCTCCTGCTCTCCCGCCGTGCGGAAGCCGGCATTGCCCATCGAGTTATAATAGGCGGCCCGTACGATCTCCATGTCGCCGAAATAGTCGACGATATTGCTCCGTGCGGCCGTGCTTCCCGTTTCCTTCGTGTCTCCGCCCTTCCCCTGCTCTTCATCGCACCCGGTGAGGATGACTGCAGCCATGGCAAGGACCAGGACGCTTCCCAGTATCCGCCTCAGGATGTGCCTCCTCCCGGCACCTTCTGTCCTACTTGATATCCTCATAGATCTCCTTTCCCGGTGCATTCCGCGCGTTTTTCCCTTCTGTTAAGTTGAACACTCCCGCTGCTGCAAATTTGATGTCGCTTCATATGATCTTTTGAACGGTCCTACCGCTTGCAGAAGCAGAGGATCCCTGCTTCTATCGTATTGGTGTTTTGAT
>CACXDR010000308.1 GCA_902766415.1 uncultured Lachnospiraceae bacterium | reverse complement strand
TGTCCGCACTGTGCAGCCCAGGCTGGCGGCGGCAACGAGACGGTCGCCCTTGACGCCGGGACCCAGAGCCGCGAAGCCACCACGGTCGCGATGACCGCGTCGGTCATCCCGGAGGACGGCCCCACGCTCGGAAGCGCGATCCAGACGGTCCGCGAGACCACGACCGGCAGCGGCCAGGCTCCGTCCATGCTTTCTGACGACCAGAAGACCGTCAGCTTCTTCGCGGGCGACGAGACGCTGGCAGAGCAGGACCCGGTCGTCGGCTGGCTGGTCAGCATCAAGGGCAAGCAGTACGGCCATGACTACCGCCTGAAGGCCGGCCGCAACTTCATCGGCCGCAGCAGCTCCATGGACGTCGCGCTCCTTGACGAGATGACGGTCTCCAGAGACCGCCACGCGATCGTCGTCTATGAGCCGAAGCAGAACATGTTCCTGGCCATGCCGGGCGACACCAAGGAGCTGGTGTACCTGAACGGCAACGTCGTCCTGACCCCCACGGAGATGAGAAAGAACGACGTCCTCCAGGTCGGAGAGGTCCTTCTTATGCTGGTCCCGTTCTGCGACACGGACTTCACCTGGAACAAGGTGGACGAGCTCGTAGAGAAGCTGTAAAAGCGTTATCCGCTGATAATAAACGATAAAGGAGATATGACATGAACTTTATTCTTCTCGCCGGAGACAACCCCGTATGGGAACTCCTCCAGCAGTTATTTGACAACGTAGCACTGATCCAGCTGATCCAGAGCCTGGGCATCCTGTTCTTCATCCTTGTCCTCCTGGTCCTGCTGGTCCCCTATATCCTTGACGGCTACATCATCTTCCTGACCGGCCGCAAGGCAGGCGTCGGCGGAGACAAGGGCTGGATGGCCTTCATCCCGATCGCCCGCCAGATCTACATGACCAAGATCACCCGCCTTCCGGCATGGTACATCATCTTCCTGCCGGGCCTTCTGAACTACATGATCACCGCGGCGATCGGATCCCTGTTCGGCGTCGCCCTGAACCTCCCGGCGCTTTCCATGGTCTTCTTCGTGATCTTCGCGATCGTCTGCTGGGTGTTCCAGTTCAAGTATTTCAAGAAGCTCTATACCGATTTCGGCTTCCACTCCTACACCGCGTGGGTCGAGATCATCGGCAGCTTCGTCCTGATCTTCAAGACCATCGGCATCGTGTTCCGCGCGGCGATCGCGTTCTCCGGCCGTATCCGCTACCATGAGAACCTGGGCGATGTCGACGTCACCAACACGGTCGACGTCAGCGCGTTCGACCGCGGCGGATATTCCGCTCCGGCAGGCGCAGGCGCGCAGGGCGGCTTCTCCGCTGCAGGCGGCAGGGCAGTCATCACCGGCATCGCCGGAAAGTATACGGGCGCTTCCTTCGATATCAGCAACGGCGCGCCGGTCATCTTCGGACGTTCCTCCGAGCAGGCGAACATCGTCTTTGACCAGTTCGACACCGACATCAGCAGAAAGCACTGCACCGTTTCCTACAACGCGGCAAGCGGCCAGTACACGGTAGTGGACCACTCCGTCAACGGCACCTACGCGAACGGGAACAGGTATCCGAAGGACCAGCCGGTCAACGTCGCGCCGGGCACCGTCATCTACCTTGGCAAGACCCAGAAGAACGGCTTCCGCATCGGCTGACCAGTAACTTTTTCCACACAATCTGTATGACAGATCCGGTGCAGGGCGGCTTTTGGGCCGCCCTGCAATTGAGATTCAGGAGGCCCTTCCGCAGGGCGCCGTTTTCCCGGCCGTAACCGGGATCCGGACTTAGGAGGCGAACCATGATTTCCCATTATCTTTTGACAGACCCCGGAAAGCGGGAGAACAATGAGGACAATATCGGTATGTACCAGGCAGGAAATGATTACTGCTTCGTCCTCTGCGACGGGCTGGGCGGCCACGGGAAAGGCGAGGTCGCGTCCGGGATCGGCGTAGAGCAGGTGATCATGACCTTTGCCGAGGAGGGCGGAAGCTCGGAGGAGTGCCTTGGGCGCGCGATGATGCGCGCGCAGACCGCGATCCTTGAGAAGCAGCGCTCCGACCGGTCCGCCTTCGACATGAAGACGACCTGCGTCGCGCTGATGATCGGGGAGGAGACGATCTGGTGGGCGCACGTCGGCGACTCCCGCCTCTATTATTTCCAGGGCGGAAGGCTCGAGGAGCGCACGCTTGACCACAGCGTCCCGCAGATGCTGGTCGCGGCGGGGCAGATCCGCGAAAAGGACATCCGGCACCATCCGGACAGGAACCGCCTGCTCCGCGTCATGGGCATCGAGTGGGACGACCCGCGCTATCAGATCGCGGAGCCTCTGGAGCGCACACGCGACCAGGCCTTCCTTCTCTGCTCGGACGGCTTCTGGGAGCTGATCGACGAAAAGAAGATGATGGCCTGCCTGAGGAAGGCAAGGACGCCTGAGCAGTGGCTCAGGTCTATGGAAGAGATCGTACTGAAGAACGGCAGAAATACCGATATGGACAACTATTCGGCAATCGGCGTCTTCGTGGACCGGGAGGTATAAAATGGCAGTCGTTCGCTGCAGCCAGGGACATTTTTTTGATGACAGCAAATTTCCGCAGTGCCCGTTCTGCGGGGGAGAGGGAGCCGCGGTCAAGGCCGGGGATCCCGGACGCCCCGAGGACTCCGGGCGCACGGTCGCGCTGACGCCGGAGGAGGCAGGCGGCCCGGTCGAGCACACAGTCTCCATCAAGGCATCTTCGGACGCGAGACGGCGGGTCGAGCTTCCCGCGGATGACCAGAAGACCATCGGGCGTTTCAGCGACGCGAAGGGCAACGATTTCGTGACCGGGTGGCTCGTGTGCGTCAGCGGCCCGGAAAAGGGACGCGACTACCGGATCCACCACGGCTTCAACCGCGTGGGCCGGAGCTACTCCATGAGCGTGATGGTCATGGACGATCCCCATATCAGCAGGGACAACCACTGCGCCGTCGTTTACGACGACAGGTCCAACCGGTTCTACCTGACGCCCACGAAGGGCAACATCGTCCGGAAGAACGGGGACCTGATCACGGAGCCTGTCGGGCTTGAGACCGGAGACGTGATCGCGATCGGGGAAAGCGAGTTTGAATTTGTCGCATTCTGCAGGGAGGGGCATATATGGAAAGAGGACTGATCCGCAGGCTTTCATGCGGCCTCGCCGCGGGCCTGCTTGCCGCAGGGCTCGTCACGGGGTCCGCTTATGCCGGCATAGGCAGGGTGCTTCCCGAACATATCGAACAGACGGAGACGGTCGCGCCGAGGAAGCAGGGACCGGCTGCTTCGCCTGAAACAAAGGCGCAGTCCCCGGCGGAGGCACCGGAGACGGAGGCATCCGCGCCAGAAACGTCTTCCGCGGCGGAGACACCGGAGACCGCGGCTCCTGAAACACAGGCCCCGGCGGCAGAGACCCGGGCGGAGGCATCGCTTGAGCAGGTCTCGGTCAACATGCCGGACCTTACCGTATACGGGTACGGGCTTTCCGGCGGAGGCACGGACCTTAACGCGCGGCTTGGGGACCGGCAGCTAAGCACGGTCTCGAACCAGCCGTTCCGCGAGACGGGGGAGGGCATCGACTGGTATGTGCTCCTGGACGTCTCGAATTCCATTCCGAATTCCTATTTCGGGGAGATCTGCGATTCGGTCGCGGACTTCGCCGACACGCTGCCCGCGGCGGATACCGGCACGTTCATCACCTTCGGCGAGTCGGTCGAGGTGAGGGCAGACCTTAAGGAGGACCCGGAAAAGCTCCGGGAGATCCTCGGCACGATCAAAAACAGGGACAACCGCACCATGCTGTTCGAGGGGATCAGCAGGGCGGCGGACCTTGCGAGACAGGACGGCTCTGACCGGCCTGAACGAAAGATCCTTATCGTGATCTCGGACGGCGAGGACGTCACCGAGGGCGGCAAGGTCGTGACGGAGGCGCTTTCGAACCTGAAGGAGAAGGCTCTTCCGGTGTACGCGCTCTGTATCAGGGATACGGCGCGCGAGCATATCAACAGCTTCGGCGAGTTCGCGCGGACCAGCGGAGGCGATATCAGCATTTTCCGCGCGAAGGGATGCGGAAGCGCGTTCGGGGAGACCAGGGACAGGATCATGTCCGCGGACAAGGTCCTTCTGAAGGCGCCGACGAACCGTATCTCCAATGACTATGAACGCTTCACCCTGCGCGTTCCGGGCGTCAACGTCCCGCTGAACCGCGAGGTGTTCCTCTATAAGCACCAGCCCGACCGGACCGCACCGGAGATCACCGGCGCGGAATACCTCGAGGGCAGGAAGATCCGCGTGAGCTTCTCCGAGCCGGTCACCGGCGCGGACAATCCCGCGAACTATATCCTGAAGAGCGGCGATACCGTCGTCCCGGTCGCCGGCGTCGTGAAGAACGACGAAGGCGGAAAGGAGTACGTCCTTACGGCGGCGGAGCGCTTTGAGGCAGGAGCCTACACCCTCAGCGTCTCCGGCATCACGGATGATTCCCAGGAAGAGAACGGCGTGACCGGTTCCGCGTCCCTTGACCTCCCGGAGAGCGAGCCGCTCCCGAAGGACGGAAAGGACGGGAAGGACGGCACGGACGGTACGGACGGCGACAACAGGCGCAGCATCGCGTCCATGGGCGCTGCCGTCATCGCCCTCCTTACCGCGCTCGGCGCGCTGATCGCGCTCTTCGTGGTCTTCGGAAACATCAAGAAGAACCGCGGCGTGGTCTATGTCGACGGAAAGCCCGTTATGGGTTCGAACGTCGACGTGAAGCAGCACGTGAAGATCGAGCAGGCAGCGGCGAAGAAGCCGGTCTCGTTCCTCGTGACGGTGACCGGGCGCAACCCGCAGAGGATCGAGGCGGGGATCGACCGCAGCCTGATCGTCGGAAGGTCCAGCATCTGTGATCTTTATTTCGACGACGCGCGGATGTCGAAGCAGCATTTCGCGCTTGAATGGACGGGGCAGGAGATGTACATCTCCGACCTCCAGTCCACCAACGGGACCATGGTCAACGGCGTCCGGATCCTCAGCAGGCGGAAGCTCATGCAGGGAGACCGGATCTCCGCGGGATCCGAGGAAATGATCATTAACTGGTAAAGGCAAACGAACGGAGCAATCATGAGGTATCAGGGTCATATCTGCCCGAACTGTTTTGATACGGGTTACACGGGCGGGGAATGCAGGGTATGCGGGTACAATTCCGCGTACCACGAGCGCTCGGTCAGGGCGCTCGACGCGAAGACCGTACTCAACGGCCGCTATATCATAGGGACCGTACTTGGGGAAGGCGGATTCGGTATCACATACAAGGCATGCGACGTCAAGGCCGGGCGGATCTGCGCGGTCAAGGAATACATGCCTGCCGGCGTCGGGCTCAGGAGGCCGAACGGCCTCACGCTGGAGCCTGCGTCGGACCGCGTGATGCGCGCGTACCAGAAGGGTCTTGCCCGTTTTACGGATGAAGCCTCCATCCTGATGAACATCAGCAGCATCCCCGAGGTCGTGACGGTCCACGAGTTTTTCCAGGAGAACGGGACCGCCTACTACGCGATGGAGTTCCTGGACGGGGCGAACCTGAACCAGATCATGCGCGTCTCGAACGGAAGGATGCGCTACGACGATATCACGAACGTGACCGCGCGCGTCGCGTCCGCCATGCAGAAGGTCCACGAGTCGGCGCACATCCTGCACAGGGATATCAGCCCCGAGAACATCATCGTCACGGATAAGAACGAGGTGAAGATCTTCGATTTCGGGAACGCGAAGCATTACGCCCTGGACCAGAACAACGAGTTCTCCGTGGTGCTGAAGCTGAAGTACGCGCCGCCGGAGCAGCACAGCCAGCAGATGCCGCAGGGTCCGTACACGGACATCTATTCCCTGGCAGCGACCTACTACTACTGCGTGACCGGCAGGAACCTGCCGACGGCGGTGGACCGCCTGGGCGGCGTGAGCTATATCCCGCTCAGCCAGATGAACCTGGGGATCCCGCAGACGGTCTCCGACGCGGTGGACCGGGCACTGATACTGGATTATTCCAAGCGGACGCAGACCATGCAGGAATTCCTGAACGGGATCACCAACGGGGCGGGCGTCCAGAATACGGACACGCAGGGCGGCGGCTCCACAGGGATCGGCCGCGGGCGCATCCTCCCGTATCTCGAGATCATTTCCGGCCAGCAGATGGGGACCAGGTGGAACCTGCCGGCCGACACGGACCTTGTCGTCGGGCGTTCGCACGCGAGCTGCCACATCGCGGTGGACGGCTTCGGGGACATCAGCAGGACGCACTGCGCGGTCCACTACGACAGCAGGAAGGAACTGTTCTACGTGCAGGACCTGAATTCCTCCTACGGGACCTTTATCGGCGGCAGGCGCCTGACGCCCGGAAACGCGGTGCAGGCAAAGCCCCCGGTCAACCTTCTTCTTGCCGGGAGCTGCACGCTGCGGCTCGGCACGGAGCTGGTGACGACATCATGACAGGACGGGAGATCGGATGAATATCGTAAACAGGATCGAGGAGAAGAAGCCGGAATTCCGTTTCGGCATCGCGAGCATCATCGGCGGGCGCGAAAGCCAGCAGGACTATGTGTACTGCTACAGCGGCGCGAAGGGTGATCTCGCGGTGGTCTGTGACGGCATGGGCGGCATGGAGGACGGCGGCAAGGCAAGCCGGATGGTCGCGAACCAGCTGGGAGAGCAGTTCGTCGCCCGGAACCGGGAGGTGCCGGTGCCGGAGTTCTTCCGCACGGCGGCGCTCGGGATCAACAGCAAGGTGTCAAGCCTGAAAAGCGTCACCGGCAGGAGGCTTAACACGGGCTCCAC
>CACXDR010000307.1 GCA_902766415.1 uncultured Lachnospiraceae bacterium | reverse complement strand
GAAACAAGGCTTGCCGGGATGAACACTCGCGCCTCGTCGACAAGAACGCTCAGTCCGCCGTTCAGCACCTGGACGACCTTTGCGGTAAGGACCTCGTGGTTGTTGTAAGCCTCTTCAAGGCGCTTGTTGCCTCTGTCGGCAGCAAGTCTTCTGTAGGAAAGGGAAACCTGTCCATCGCCGTCGTTGACCTTCATGACCTTTGCTTCCAGCTCCTCGCCGATCTGGACGACGGTCCTAAGGTCAAGGCTGTTGTTGTTGGTATACTCGCTGCGGGTGATGATCCCGTCAGACTTATACCCAATGTTGAGGATGATCTGATCCTCCTTGACATCCAGTACCGTACCCTTGACTACTTCTCCCGTGTGAATCGTCTTAAAAGACTCTTCCAGCATCTGTTCAAAACTCTGATCCGACAATGGTTTGAACCTCCTCAATTAATTTTTGCGGGGTCGAAGCTCCCGCTGTAATGCCTATGCTGTTAAAAGAAGTGAGGGTTTCCGGTTTCAGGTCATCGCGCGTCTGTATGAAGAACGTATTCCTGCACACAGCACCGCAGATTTCCGCAAGTTTCCGCGTGTTGGAACTGTTCTTACCGCCGATCACGATCATCGCGTCGACGTTTGAAGCAATTTCTCCAGCCTCAGCCTGTCTCTCCTGCGTGGCATTGCAAATCGTATTAAAACACCGTACATCATAACCCAATTCATCAATTTTATCAACAATTTCTTTAAACTTTCCATGATGAAACGTAGTCTGGGCAACGATGCTCAGTTTCCCGTCCCGGAGGGGCACCTTTTCAAGGAAATCCTCAAGGGAATCCACGGCCTCCGTGTCCTCCCGGCCCCATCCGCGGATGCCCCGGACCTCCGGGTGCGAGGGGTCCCCGATGATCACGACGCGCCGCCCGGCCTCGTTTTCCCGGCGGACGATGTCGTGGATCTTGCCGACGAAGGGACAGGTCGCGTCGACCACGCGCACGCCGTTTTCCCCGAGGATATCGTAGATCTCCTTCCCTACGCCGTGGGAGCGGATGATGACGGTGCCCTTCCGGATCCCGGCAAGCTCTTCCTTTGAACGGATCACCTTCACGCCGCGCTCCTCAAGGTCGCGGACGACCTCCTCGTTATGGATGATCGGGCCGTAGGTAAAGACCGGCCCGTCCGCGGTCTCCGCCTCCCGGTATACGGTCTCGACGGCCTTCTTTACGCCGAAGCAGAAGCCGGCGGTCTTCGCGAGCCGGATATCCTTCATCGTGCGTACCTCTCCCCGCGGACGACCGCCAGGATGGTGCTGCAGACCTCCTCAAGCGTCATGTCCGAGCTGTCGACCGGGACGGCATCGTCCGCCTTTTTCAGCGGCGCGGTCTCCCTGTGCATGTCGCGCCAGTCGCGTGCCTCGATGTCCTTCGCGATCTCACTTAAGCTGCAGGAGATCCCCTTTTCTGTCAGCTCCTTGTAGCGCCGCTTCGCGCGGACCTCCACGCTCGCCGTGAGATAGATCTTCGTATCCGCGTCCGGAAGCACCACCGTGCCGATATCGCGGCCGTCCATGACCACCGGCTCGCGCTCCGCAAGTCCGCGCTGCAGGGACAGGAGCTTCGCGCGCACCGGCGGGAACGCGCTCGCCGCGCTCGCCATGTTCCCGACCTCCTCCGTGCGGATGAGACCGGAGACGTCCTCCCCGTTTAAAAGGACCTTCTGCGCGCCGTCCTCGTAGCGGATCGAAACATCGATCTCAGGAAGCGCCGCCTCCATCGCGGTCCGGTCCTCCGCGCTGATGCCCTTCTTAAGGAAGAACAGCGCGATGGCACGGTACATGGCCCCCGTGTCCACATAGATATAGCCCAGTTCGCGGCTCACGATCTTCGCGACGGTGGATTTTCCCGCGCCTGCGGGCCCGTCGATCGCGACGGCATGGATCTTCTTCATATGCTTTCCTTTCCCGGGGACCTTGCGCGGTCCCCGGCTTTTTCCTTTAACCTTAAGGCTCCTTCTGCCCGGATCTTATAATTCCGGTTAAGACTCCCCCGTCAGGAGAAATCGCTTTACTTTTATTCGTCACTGCT
>CACXDR010000306.1 GCA_902766415.1 uncultured Lachnospiraceae bacterium | reverse complement strand
TGAAATAAAAGGAGATCTATGCTTACACTTGAACACATCAGCTACACTGTCGACGGAAAAGACATCCTGAAGGACATCAACCTTTCCATCGACGACCGCTTTGTCGCCGTGACCGGCCCGAACGGCAGCGGAAAGTCCACGCTGCTGAAGATCATCATGGGCATCCTCACGCCGACCTCCGGCCGCGTTCTCCTGGACGGGGAGGATATCACGAACCTTCCCATCAACGAGCGCGCCGACCGCGGCATCAGCTACGCCTTCCAGCAGCCGGTCCGCTTCAAGGGCCTCCGCGTGCGCGACCTCATGGAGATCGCCTACAAGGACAAGTACAGCTTCAACAGCGCCTGCAATATCCTGAGCGACGTCGGGCTCTGCGCCCGCGACTACATCAACCGCGAGCTGAACGACACGCTTTCCGGCGGCGAGATGAAGCGCATCGAGATCGCCATGACCGCGGCGCGCGGCTCCAGGCTCTCGCTTTTCGACGAGCCGGAGGCCGGCATCGACCTCTGGAGCTTCCAGAGCCTCATCCACATCTTTGAAAAGCTGTACGAGCAGACCGCCGGCAGCATCGTGATCATCAGCCACCAGGAGCGCATCCTGGCGATCGCCGACAAGATCATCTATCTGAAGGACGGCGCGGTAGAGCGCTACGGGAAGCGGGACGATGTCCTTGCGGCCATCAATTTGGGCGGCACCGCATGTTCCGTGCTTCAGGAGAAGGCGCAGGGAAGCAGGAAGGAAAAGGCAGCCGGCGTCCCTGTTCCGCCGCTTCCGAAGAGCGCAAAGGGAAAGGAGGGCTGCTGATATGGAGCTTGACAAGATCCAGAAGGACCTCCTGAAGGAAGTCGCAGGCCTGGACGCGCTGCCGTTCGGCGCGTACAACATCCGCAGCAACGGAAAGAGCATCGGCAGGAACGTGTCCGCGAACATCGACATCGAGACGAAGGCGGACAAGCCGGGCATCGATATCATCATCAAGCCGGGCACGAAGAACGAGAGCGTGCATATCCCGGTCATCATCAGCCAGACCGGCCTTAAGGACATGGTCTACAACGATTTCTTCATCGGGGCGGACGCGGACGTCGTCATCGTCGCGGGCTGCGGAATTTCGAACTGCGGCGGCGGGGACTCCCAGCACGACGGTATCCACAGCTTCCATCTCGAGAAGGGTGCGCACGTCCGTTACATCGAGAAGCATTACGGCGAGGGCACCGGGACCGGAAAGCGGTTCATGAACCCGACCACGCTGATCGAGCTTGACGAGGGCGCTTCCATCGACCTCGAGACCTCGCAGATCGGCGGGATCGACGACACGCTCCGCATCACGAAGGCGACCGTCGGGAAGGACGCGCGCATCGTGGTCCATGACAAGATCCTGACGAACGGGGACCAGAAGGCGACTGCGGAGATCGAGGTGGACATGAACGGCGACGGCGGCAGCTGCGACATCGTGAGCCGCGGCGTCGCGAAGGAGCACAGCTACCAGGAGGTGGTGCTCGGCATCACCGGCAACGCGGCCTGCTCGGGCCACGCGGAGTGCGATTCCATCATCATGGACCACGGCGTGATCCTGGCGACCCCGAAGCTGAAGGCGACGAACGTCGAGGCGTCCCTCATCCACGAGGCTGCCATCGGAAAGATCGCGGGAGAGCAGCTCATGAAGCTCATGACCCTCGGCCTTTCCGAGAAAGAGGCGGAGGAAACTATCATCCGCGGATTCCTGAGATAACCATGCTGGACCATGGGGACTGTCCCCATGGTCCAACAAATTTCCTGAGTTTTGTTGATTAATTGACAAATTGAATGATGAGTGTTTAGCCATGGGGACAGTCCCCATGGTCGAAGGAGAACCGATATGCTGAAGGACAGAAATATCTGCTGCCTGAACCAGATCAGCCCGGCCGGGACTGCGAGGTTCAGGAAGGGCTACACCTTAGTCGACACCATGGAGCACGCGCAGGGCGTGATGGTCCGTTCGGCGGACATGCACGACATGAAGTTTCCGGCGGAGCTCCGGGCCATCGCGCGCGCGGGGGCCGGCGTAAACAACATCCCGCTCGAGCGCTGCGCGGAGGAGGGGATCGTGGTCTTCAACACCCCGGGCGCCAACGCGAACGCCGTGAAGGAGCTGGTCATCGCGGGGCTTATGCTGGCGTCCCGCGACATCACGGGCGGCTTCTGCTGGGTGAAGGACCACGCGGACGCGGCGGATATCAAGAAGGCCGCGGAGAAGGCGAAGAAGGCCTTCGCGGGGCGTGAGATCTCGGGCAAGACGCTCGGCGTGATCGGCCTCGGGGCCATCGGCGTGAACGTCGCGAACACCGCGATCCAGCTCGGGATGGACGTCATCGGGTACGATCCCTACGTTTCGATCGATTCCGCGTGGGACCTTGACCGTCACGTGGCCTACGCCCGGGACCTTGACATGCTTTATGAGAAGAGCGACTACATCACCATCCACGTCCCCTTCATGGCTGCCACGAAGCACATGGTGGACCGCGCGGGCATCGCAAAGATGAAGGACGGCGTCCGCTTCCTGAACTTCGCGCGCGACGAGCTGGTGGACGAGGCTGCCATGGCGGAGGCGCTCGCGTCCCGTCACGTTGCGGCCTACGTATCCGACTTCCCGAACCCCGTCTCCGCGAAGATGGAGCATGCGGTCATCCTCCCGCACCTCGGCGCCTCCACGGAGGAGGCTGAAGACAACTGCGCGATGATGGCGGCGGAGGAGCTGCAGGATTACCTGGACAACGGCAACATCCGCCACTCCGTGAACTATCCGGACCTTGACGCCGGCGTCTGCACGGCAGCGGCCCGTGTGGCGATCCTCCACCGGAATAACCCGAACATGAACTCCCAGATCACCTCGTTCTTCGGAAAGAACGGCCTGAATATCGAGAGCCTTCACTCAAAATCGAAGGGCGCCTATGAGTATACGCTTCTGGACCTTGACGAGCCCATGCCGCGGGACACCGTGGAGCGGCTCCGCGAGATCGGCGGCGTGCTGCGCGTCCGCCGCGTCGTGACAAATGACTGAAACCTGGTCCTTTAGGCCCGCCTGCGGGGAGAGTTCCCCCCGGGCGGGCTTTGAATTTGCGTAAAAAACACACAGCGGGATTCACAAAAGCCCCGGATTTTTGTATACTGTTTTTGACAGACCGGAAGTATCTATGCCGGCCGAAACCCGTCATTATATATAGATGCCAAAGGAGAGATTTATATGCAGTGGGTAAATTTTGATAAAACAGAGTCCTACAAAAAGCTTCAGGTTCTCGGCGAAAACCCGGTCAATGTAAAGGAAGTTATGGCTGGTGAGAGCGGCGCGAAGCGCGTCGCGGAATATAAGGTCCCGATGTCGAACGGTCTCGTTTACAGCTATGCTGCAAAGCAGGTCGATGATGAAGTCCTCAAGGCGCTCCAGGGCTACGCGGACGAGGCTGAGCTCACCGCGAAGTACGAGGAGATGTACAACGGCGGGATCACCAATACCGGCGAAAAGCGCCGCGTCCTGCACCAGCTCTGCAGAAGCCAGCTCGGGAACGATGTCGTGATCGACGGCGTCAACAAGCGCGAGTTCTACGTCACCCAGCAGAAGAGAGCGGGCGAGTTCGCGAACAAGGTCCACGCAGGCGAGATCGTGAACGAGAAGGGCGAGAAGTACACCACCGTCGTGCAGATCGGTATCGGCGGCAGCGACCTTGGCCCGCGCGCCCTGTACCTTGCCCTTGAGAACTGGGCAAAGGTGAACGGCACCCTCAAGATGGAAGCGAAGTTCATCAGCAACGTCGACCCGGACGATGCTTCCGCAGTCCTCGCGGTGGTCGATCTTCCGCACACCCTGTTCATCGTCGTCTCCAAGTCCGGCACCACGCTTGAGACCCTGACGAACGAGATGTTCGTGAAGGACGCGCTCGAGAAGGCAGGCCTGGATCCGTCCAGGCACATGCTGGCGGTCACCAGCGAGACCTCCCCGCTTGCGAACAACCCGGCATACCTTGATTCCTTCTACATGGACGACTTCATCGGCGGACGCTACAGCTCTTCGTCCTGCGTCGGCGCGGCAGTCCTTTCCCTGGCCTTCGGACCGGAGATCTTTGCCCGCATCATGGCAGGCGCGGCGGCTGAGGATGCCCTCGCGAAGAACAAGGACATCAAGAAGAACCCGGCCCTCCTTGACGCGCTGATCGGCGTGTTCGAGAGGAACTTCTTAGGCTACGGCATCACCGCGGTCCTTCCGTACAGCCAGGCGCTGATCCGCTTCCCGGCACACCTCCAGCAGCTCGACATGGAGTCGAACGGCAAGAGCGTGAACCGCTTCGGCGAGCCGGTCGACTACCAGACCGGCCCGGTCATCTTCGGCGAGCCCGGCACCAACGGCCAGCACTCCTTCTACCAGCTCCTGCACCAGGGCACC
>CACXDR010000305.1 GCA_902766415.1 uncultured Lachnospiraceae bacterium | reverse complement strand
CTCCGTGGGGGTCGTGACGGGGCAGGGGGACCAGACCGGGACCGCTGCAGGCGTGATCGTTGAGACCGCGGGGGTCGCGGAGGCGGAAGAGCCGTCCGGCGGCGCCATGAACGCGGACACCATGATCGGCACCACGGTCACTACGGCGGCAGAGCAGACTGCTGCCGGCCCCACGACGGCAGGCGGCTCGTACTTTGCAGGCACCGAGCTCATGCTGATCGCGAACCGGGCGCAGAGCCAGATGGAATCCTTCCTCATCACGACGAAGAACGGAAGCCTTATCATGATCGACGGGGGAACGGCGGACGATGAAGCCCACCTCAAGGAGATCCTCTTAAGCAAGGGCGGCCACGTCAGTGCGTGGCTCATCACCCACCCGCACTCCGACCACGTGGGCGCGCTCACAAAGCTCCTCGCGGAGGATTCGGCAGGGATCACGATCGACAACATCTACTATAATTACGCGCCGATCGAGTGGTATTTCGCGAACGAAGAGTACCGCGCGCAGATGGTCGTGGACAATCTCGCGGCCCTGTCGAAGCTGAGCCCGTCCGTGAACCATCCGAACATCAAAAAGGGCGAGGTCATCCAGGTGGATGACGTCCGCATCACGGTCATGAACGAGCCGTACCTCTTCCAGACGAACGCGATCAACAATTCCTCCGTCGCCTTCCGGGCGGAAATGGACGGAAAGCGGGTCCTGTTCCTCGGGGACATGGGCGTTCCGGCAGGCAACAGCTTCCTGAATGAGTATAAGGACGATCCCGGCGCGCTCAGGGCCGACATCGTCCAGATGGCGCATCACGGCGAGCAGGGCGTGGACCGCAAGGTCTACGAGGCGATCCGCCCGACCGCCTGCCTCTGGTGCTGCCCGGAGTGGCTTTGGAACAACGACAACGGCGGCGGCATGAACAGCGGCAAGTGGAAGACCCTTGAGGTCCGCGGCTGGATGCGGCAGATCGGCGCGAAGGCGCATTTCGTCATGAAGGACGGGAACCAGGTGATCCGGTGATGGAAGAAAAGGAAAGAAACGTCCCGGAGGGAGTCCCTGCCGGGCTGGCGGAGGGCGTGCCGGGACCGGTCTTTTATGGGCGGCGCATCGTCCTCGCGAGCGCGTCCCCGCGGAGGAAGGAGCTTCTTCTCCAGGCGGGGATCCGCGCGGAGATCATGCCGAGCCATAAGGAGGAGCGCTCCCGCGCGAAGACGCCTTCGGCGCTCGTGAAGGCGCTTTCCAGGACGAAGGCGGAGGATATCGCGCAGGGACTTCCGGAGGGAACGGTGGTCATCGGCGCGGACACGATCGTGGTCCGTGACGGGGAGGTCCTCGGGAAGCCGCATGACGCGGCGGACGCGGCGCGTATGCTGCGGAGCCTTTCCGGCAGGACGCACCATGTATATACAGGCGTCACGCTGATCCTCTGCGGGAGGAAGGAGCTGAGCTTTTACGAAAGGACAGCCGTCAGCGTGTACCCCCTGGAGGACGATGAGATCCGCGCCTATGTGGCCGGGGGCGACCCCATGGACAAGGCGGGTGCCTACGGGATTCAGGGACCGTTCGGGGCATATATCAAAGGGATCCGCGGAGATTATACGAACGTCGTAGGGCTTCCGCTCGGAAGGACCGTGATGGAGCTGAAGCGGCTCCTCAGGGAGGCCCCGTAAGAAGACCGAAGGAAAAGAAAAAGCACGGGACCGGGGACAGCGCCCCGGAGAGAGGGGATACGATGAATAATCCTGTTATCACGATCACCATGGAGGACGGCGGCGTCATGAAGGCGGAGCTCTATCCGGACAAGGCGCCGAACACGGTCAGGAATTTCCTGAGCCTTGTGAACAAGGGCTTTTATGACGGGCTCATTTTCCACCGCGTGATCTCCGGCTTCATGATCCAGGGCGGTGACCCGCAGGGGACCGGCATGGGCGGACCGGGCTATGAGATCAGGGGAGAGTTCTCCCACAACGGTTTCGCGCAGAACGACCTGAAGCATAAGCGCGGCGTCCTGTCCATGGCGAGGGCCATGAACCCGGATTCCGCCGGCAGCCAGTTCTTCATCATGCACGCGGATTACCCGTATCTTGACGGCGAGTACGCCGCGTTCGGAAAGCTGACGGAAGGCGAGGACGTCCTCGACCGCATCGCCGCGGTCCGGACGGACGCGATGGACCGCCCGTTCCGCGAGCAGCGGATGAAGAGCGTCACCGCGGAGACCTTCGGCGAGACCTACGGGGAGCCGGAGAAGCGTTGAATACAGCACCGGAAGGGACCGCCCGGCGGCCGCTTCCGGTTTTTTAAGGGTATCATATGAAAAGAACGTTTTTTGTGAGGATCGACCCTTCCCACGGCTGCCCGGTCACCGTTTCCGACGAGCCGTGGACCGGCGATCTTGCCGTCACCGACTGGACGGCGGTCACACCGGAGCGGATCACCGCTGCGGCGCGCCGCCGTCTTTCTCTGCCTCTGTATATCGCGGAGACGGAGCGGCTGTTCCTCCGGGAGCTGACGGAGGAGGACCGCCCGCTGGTCCTCGGGCTCATACGGGACGATGCCGGGAAGCCCGGAGAGGGCCGGCAGGCCGCGGGTCCCGGAGGAAAGGATCTGTCTGCCGCGGACCCCGGCGGGGAGGACCTGTATGTTGCTGGTCCCGGCGAGGCGAGGCTCCGTGATCCGGAGACCTTCGCGGCATATGTGAAGAATCAGTACCGCTTCTATGAATACGGGCTCTGGGGCGTGTTCCGGAAGGAGGACGGGGCGTTCCTGGGCCTCTGCGGCTTCGGGCCGGACGAGGAGGACGGG
>CACXDR010000304.1 GCA_902766415.1 uncultured Lachnospiraceae bacterium | reverse complement strand
TTTTTTCTGAAAGCTGCAAGACAGGACCTCCTTTTCAGGCAGATACCACCACTATACCATACAGGCCGCGATTGCAGGCGCATAAACGGATATGATATACTCTTTAGCGATCAGGGGGCGCGGGAAAGCGCCCCGGAAATGAGGCTATTTATGAGCATCCAGGTCATCCTCTGCAGCCGCAACGGCGAAAAATACATCCACGCGCAGATCCTCTCGATCCTCCGCCAGACAGAGCCGGACGTATCCCTCCTCATCTCGGACGACGCCTCCGCGGACCGCACGCCCGCGATCGCGGCGGACTACGCGGAGCTCTATCCGGACCGCGTGACCTTTCTCCGGAGGAAAGAGCCCTCCGGCAGCGCGGCGAAGCATTTCATGACGGTCCTCCACGACCGGGCGGATGAAGACAGCTACGTCTGCTTCGCCGACCAGGACGACGTCTGGCATCCCGACAAAATGGAAAAAACGCTCGCTGCCATGAAAAAGGCCGAAAAGCGGTACGGCATGCACACACCGCTCATCGTCCACTGCGACATGCGCGTCACGGACGGTGCCGGGGCGGAGCTCGCCCCCTCCTACGTGCGCTTCCAGCAGATGACGCCCTCGAGGAACCAGCTGAACCAGCTCCTCGTCCAGAACAACGTGACCGGCGGCGCCATGATGATGAACAGCGCGCTGGTCCGGCTCTTAAAGTCCCGCCCGGTGCCGGAGCACGCGGTCATGCACGACCACTGGGCCGCGCTCGCGGCGGCGGCCTTCGGGCACATCGTCTTCCTTGACGAATCCCTCTACGACTACCGTCAGCACGCGGACAATGTCCTCGGCGCCGCCAAGGGCAGCCGCGTCCGCGAGGTCCTGGACCGGCTGGGCCTCTTCCGGAAGGACGGGAAGACGAAGGCGGACATGGACCGCCACTCCTCCTCCGTCTACACCGCGCTCTTCCGCCAGGCGGCGGAATTCGGGCGCCAGTACGGGGACGCGCTTTCAGAGCGGGACAGAAGGACCCTCCGCGTCTTCGTCTCCTTACGGAAGCTGCCGCGCGTCCGGAAGGCCGCGGTCATCCTGCGTTACGGCTTCACCTTCAACCGGCTCCACAGGACCGTCGGGGAATGCCTCTTCATGTGACGCGGCGGTCCCTCCTGAAAGGGGAAAATAGCAGAAGGAAAGAAAAAGGCAGCTGCCCTGCACCCGGGTGCCGGGTCATGACAGAAAGCATAGGATAACAGGAACGTCTGCATGACAGAAAGCGAAGGATGACAGGAAAGGCTGCATGACAGGAAACACAAAATAACAGGTAAGGCAAGATGACAGGAATGCAGGAAAACAGCGGACTCGGCACAAAAGTCGCGCACGGCCTCCTCTGGAAGCTCTCCGAGCTTCTCGGGGCTCAGGGCGTGCAGTTTGTCGTGGCGCTGCTCCTCGCGCGGCTCATGTCCCCGACGGAATACGGGACCATCGGCCTGATCATGATCTTCATCACGATCGCGAACACCTTCGTCCAGTCCGGCTTCGCGACCGCGCTGATCCAGCGCCCCGAGGTCCGGGACTCGGACTACTCATCGGTGCTGCGGATCTGCCTCCTGATCTCCGTTCCCGTTTACCTCCTCCTCTGGCTCATCGCGCCCGCGGTGGCATCCTGGTATGACACCCCTGTGCTCGCCGGCCTCCTCCGGGTCATGGGCATCGTCCTCTTTCCCGGGGCGGTGATCTCCATCCAGACCGCCTACGTCTCGAGGAGCCTGAACTTCCGCCAGCTTTTCAAGGCGACCATGGCGGCGGTCCTCCTGTCCGGCACGGCCGCGGTGGCCATGGCGGCGCGCGGTTATGGCGTGTGGGCTATGGCGGCGCAGCAGATCATCTATTATTTCGCGCTGATGTGCGGGCTGTTCGTGACCGTCGACTGGCGGCCGCGGGGCGGCTTTGAGCGGGAGCGCGTAAAAGAGCTTTTCCGTTTCGGCTCAAAGATCCTCGCGTCGGGGCTCATCGACACCGTCTGGATGAACGTCTACGGGCTCGTCATCGGGAAGCGCTATTCCCAGGCGGACTTAGGCGGCTACAGCCGCGCGGACCAGTTCCCGAAGCTCATCACCTCGAACCTTTCAGCCGCGATCCAGTCCGTGCTCCTGCCCGCGTACGCACAGAACCAGGGGGATCCTATGACGCTGAAGGAGATGATGCGGAAAAGCATCCGCCTCTCCGCCTTTGCCGTCTTCCCCATGATGGCGGGCCTCATTGGCACTGCCGTGCCCCTCATCCGGGTGCTCCTGACCGACAAGTGGCTCTTCTGCGCCCCGTATCTCTGCCTGCTCTCCGTCTGCTACGCGTTCTGGCCCATCCACGTGACGAACCTGCAGATGATCACGGCCCTCGGGCGGAGCGACCTCTTCCTGAAGCTTGAGATCATAAAAAAGGCGCTCGGGATCATCATCCTCCTTCTCAGCATCCGGCACGGCATCCTTGTCATGCTGGTCCTGAAGGCGGCGGATGAATTCCTCTGCACCTTTATCAACGCGTATCCTGTGAAAAAGCTGATCCGCTACGGGATCGGCGAGCAGTATCTCGACATGCTGCCGTCCGCGGTCTCCGCGGTCCTTATGGGAGCCGCCGTCTTCGGCATCCGGCGCCTCGGGCTTTCGCCCCTTCTTACGCTGCTCATCCAGATCCCCGCGGGCGTCGTGCTCTACTGCGCGTTCTCGGCTGTCCTGAACCGCGGCACGATCCGCTTCGTCGCGGACGTGATCCGGAAGCGCGGGAGGGTCTGAAATACCGGTCATGATCCAGAAGAGCGAAAACGTCGAACCGGGCTGCCAGGGGCTATCCCCAGGGTGTCCACCGTGCGCAGGACAGGCGTCCGTTCCGGGACGGACCTTCCCTGGTCCGGCATGGACGGACGAATAGCCCGCTGCGCCCGAGCGGACACCGGGGCATACCCCTGCAGCCCGGCACCATGATTATTCCGATCCCGGAAGGAGTCCATTCCATGAAGTATACACGGCTTCCCGGCTATACAAACGCATCCGCTAACTCTTCCATCCCTGCGGACGATGCCCCGCTCGTCAGCATCTGCGCGGTCTGCTATAACCACGCCCCGTACCTTAAGGAGGCGCTGGACCATTTCCTCTCGCAGAAATGCAGCTTCCGCTTTGAGATCCTGATCCATGACGACGCGTCCACGGACGGCTCGCAGGACATCATCCGCGCGTACCAGGCGCGGTACCCGGACATCATAAAGCCCATCCTGCAGACGGAAAACCAGTATTCCAAAGGCATCACGAACATCTCAGGCGCGTTCAACTTCCCGCGCGCGAAGGGAAAATACATCACGCTCATGGACTGCGACGACTACTGGTGCGACGACACGAAGCTCGCGCGGCAGGCCGCGTACATGGAGGCGCATCCCGAATGCCAGCTCTGCGTCCACCCCGCGGAGGTGCGGAACGACAACGGCGAGCTGGTCAACAAGGCGCTTCTCCGGCCCTACCGCGGCGACCGCGTGCTCACGCCGGAGGAGCTGATCGACAAGGCCGGCGGCTTCCCCTTCGGCTCCATGATGCTCCGCGCGGAGCTGGTCCGCTCCCTCCCGGATTACTACGTGGACTGCCCGGTCGGAGACCGCCCCCTTGAGCTTATGGCAGCCGCGCGGGGCTTCGCGTACTATATGGACCGCCCCATGAGCGTCTACCGTTTTAACGGAGCCGGCTCCTGGACCAGCAGCATGAAGACCGGAGACTACGTGAAGAAGCAGGACGAGTACGCGCGCCGGATGCGGGCGATGTACGAGTCCTTCGACAAAGAGACCGGCGGCCGCTTCCACCGCGAAGCGGTGTCCGCGTCCCGCCGGCTCTGGTTCCTGACCCGCATGAACATCCGCGATTTCAAAGCCATCTACTCCCCGCGCTGCAGGAGGTTTTACCGGGAGCTCCCGCTCCGCGACCGCTTCTTCTGCCGCTTTGAGTACCGGCTGCCGAAGCTCTACGCGGCGCTGCAGGCTGCATCAAAGAAGCTCCGGACTCTCCGGAAATAAAGAAGGAGGCTGCCGGAGCAGGCTGTTTTCAGACATGTTCCCCTGTGTTCGGACATCTGGGGAACAATGTCTGGTCAATGGCTTGCTCCGGCAGCCTTGTTTTCATTTCATCAGGCTTCCGTTTTCTCTCCAACTTCCGCCATTTCAACGGCTTCCGCCGCTTCCCTGGTCTCCGCCTTCTCTCCGGCTTCCGCCGCTTTTCCGGCTTTCTCCTTCTCCTTCTTCTTTCCGGCTGCCTTTTTCTTTCCGCCCTTTTTCTTCTTCTCCGGCGGGGCGGGTCTCGCGACCAGAACCACGATCGCGCGCGGCGGCATGGTGAAAGTCTTCTGGTCCTCAAGGGCAGGCGCGTCCTCCGGCAGGAAGCCGTCGTGCTCCTTTGCCGCGGTGCTGATCAGCGGATGCCAGACCTCCCCGCGGCCGGGCTTCGGCAGCGAGAACTCGCAGGGCTCCCAGTGCAGGTTGTACATCACGTAAAAGGTGCTGTCCGGCGTTCCGGCGGCATCGCACGCGTAGGCCCCGTTGTAAAGGATGCCGAGCTGGCGGCGCCATGCTTCGAATTCCGGCTGCCAGGTCCTCACGCCGTGGTAGGACACGTCCGGGATGCCCGTCGCCCTGGAGTCGACAAGCTTCGGCTCCTCCGCGTAATGGAAGACGCGGTGCGCCTTCCGGAACGCGATCAGCTTTTTCACGAAGGCAAGAAGCTCCTCGTTCGTCTTCTCGAGCTTCCAGTTCAGCCAGGTGACCGGCCCGTCCTGGCAGTAGGGGTTGTTGTTGCCGCCCTGCGTCTGCCCGAACTCGTCGCCCGCAAGGATCAGCGGCGTGCCCTGCGAAAGCAGGAGCAGCATGAACGCGTTCCTTAACTGCCGGTTTCTCAGCTCCCTGATCTTCGTCTTCCGGCTGGGTCCCTCGGCGCCGCAGTTCCAGCTGAAGTTCATGTCGGTGCCGTCGGCATTGTCCTCTCCGTTCGCCTCGTTGTGCTTGATGTCGTAGCTTACCATGTCCGCCATGGTGAACCCGTTCGTGTTCGCCATGAAATTGATCACGGCGAAGCCGGCCGGATTATTGCGGGTGTGGTACACGAGGCTGTTCAGCATCCCCTCGTCGCCCTTCAGGATGCGGCGCATATCGTGCTCGAAGTTCTCGTTCGCCGCCGCGAGGCGCTTCCTTCCCTTTTTCGCCCCGGTGTTCCAGCCCTCCGCGATCAGCTTCACCTCCGAAAGGTACGGATCGCCCGCGACCGCGGCTGCGTCCGCGTACCCGGAGATATGCACGCCGTCGATATGATAGAAGCGCACATAATAGCGGAGGACGTCGATCACATAGGAGGCGCTCCGGCTTCCGTCAAAATAGAATTCGAGAATGATCTCCATCCCGGCCTTGTGGAGCGCCTTCACCAGCGCGCGCAGCTCGTTCACCGGGCTCCGGTCCTTCTTCCGGCAGTAGCCGGCCTTCGGCGCGAAGTGGTTCGCGGGCGCGTAGCCCCAGTAATTCACCCTGCCGTCGGCCTTCCGCGGCTTCTCCGGCGCTGCCCCCGCGGGCGCGCCCTGGTCCGACTTCCGGACCATCAGCTCCTCGAACTCCTGGCACGGAAGAAGCTCCACTGTCGTGACGCCGAGCTCCTTAAGGTACGGGATCTTTTCGATGATGCCGTCGAAGGTCCCCTTCTGCACTGCGCCGCTTGACGGGGACTTCGTAAAGCCCCTGACATGGAGGCGGTAAATGATGGTGTCCTCGTAGGGGATGCGCGGCGGGGCATCGTCCTCCCAGTCAAACTCCGGGAGGACAAGCGGGCTCCGGAGCGGATTACCGTACTGCTCAACCTTTCCCCAGGCGTCGCGCCCGCTGAAGGACAGCCCGTACGGATCCGCGAAGATCCCGTCATCGTCCTCGAAGTTGTACTCGATCCCGGCGAGCGATCCGAAACCGCTCTTTTCATTCACATCCTCTTCCCGAACGTCGAGAGACCAGACGCTTCCCATTTTCTTCTCAGGAGAAAACGGCAGGCTTAAAAAGGCATCGGCCTCGTTTCTTCTGTAAAGATGCATGGCACAGGCCGTCCCCTCCGAGACGACATTCACATGGAACCCCTTCTCTGTAAGCGTTACCCCCATCGGGCAGATACTGCGTCCATCTTTCATATTCAGGCCTCCTCTTAAGCTCAGGACATATATACGCGTCAGGATACGGGAGCTGTTCC
>CACXDR010000303.1 GCA_902766415.1 uncultured Lachnospiraceae bacterium | reverse complement strand
TCGCGGCTCCGACGGCATGGAAATCGCCGGTGAAGTGGAGGTTGATGTCCTCCATCGGGATGACCTGTGCCCAGCCGCCGCCTGCCGCGCCGCCCTTGACGCCGAAGACCGGTCCGAGGGACGGCTCGCGGAGCGCGAGGACCGCGTTCTTTCCGATCTTCCTCAGGCCGTCCGCGAGGCCGATGGACGTGGTGGTCTTGCCTTCGCCGGCCGGGGTCGGGGTGATGGCGGTGACGAGGATCAGCTTTCCGTCCTTCTTGTCTGTCTCGCGGAGAAGCTGGTAATCGATCTTTGCCTTGTAGTTGCCGTAAAGCTCGAGGTACTTTTCATCGACCCCCGCGATCTTCGCGATCTCGGTGATCTTCTTCGGTGTAACGGACTGGGCGATCTCAATATCGGATCTGATTTCCATGTTTGACCTTCCTTTCACTGATTCATTCTTCTGTTCAGCAGATAAATACCATTTGATACGGAAAAAAGCCGGCGATCCGGGCTTCCTCTGCCCAGACGGTCGGCCTGTCTTCATGATCATACTCCACGCAGGTGCCCCTGCTTTTCCGTCAGTCATATGATCGACTATACATATTAAAGCAGAAGCTTCATTTTCCGTCAAGGATGCGATTTCCATGAAATTTTGCGCGCGGTATACGGTTTTTTTCTATCATTGGACCAAAACAGGGCGGAGGCAGTACCCCGGAAAGCGTATTTCGTGGTATAGTATCTTCACTTGAGAAAGCTGCCCGGAGAGGGAACGAACGCTTAAGGCGGCGGAAGGGAGAACAGGATGGCATCGGTCGACAGCTGTCTTGAAAACGGCACGCTTGAAAGGATCTGGTTCTATACGCGGACGGACGATCTCGCGAAGCACTACACGAACTATTTCCTTCCGCGGTTCCGGAATATCGTCTACCTTCCGGAGGAGACTGTCGCGGAGAAGCCGGGAAGGTTTGAGGCGGTCCGCGGCATGACGGAACGGATGAAGGGCGGAGGAGGCTGCGTCGTGATCGCGGCGAACCTCGACGCGCTCGGGCATAAGAGCGGGGAGCGCGCGGAGCGTCTCAGGCTCATCCGGGACGCGCTGCCGCATCCGGGCTTCTTCTTCCTTGCGGACGAGATCTTTAATAACGAGGACATCTTAGCGGCCATCCTCGTGACGGAGGAGGAGAACCGCGCGGCGCTTGACGAAATGATCCGCACGGCGGAGGCAGCCGCCGGCCCTTCCCGCGGGGCGGGGCCCCGGGACGGCGGAGGCCCCGGGACTTCCGGAGAGGACGATGCCGGAAAAGGCGCGGGTACAGGCGCGCAGGGGTTTTTCAGCCGCCTTTTCAGGCGGGGAAGGCAATAAAGAGGGAGGTAATCATGAAATTTGACAGCTATCTTGGAAGGACCATCTATGAGAACGCGGAGGATTTCCCGCTTCGCGACGTTGACATCATCGAGGACGACGGGAACGCGGTGAACATCTTCTTTAAGCGGGAGGAGTTCGAGGACGAGCCCGGAAAGGAGCTCCGCACCGGCATCATCCTCATGTACGACGACGACAGGAGGATCACCCACGTCGAATCCGTCGCGCACATTTTCTATGCCGGAGGCGGGCGGCCGGAGGAGGCTGACCCTGAAATGTGCGAGGACGAGGATCTGATCGACGAGACGATCATGAGGATCACGGACTGAACGCTCCTGCTGCTTTGGAAGAGGGGACATTCTCTCCGGATCTTGATAAAAAAGAAAAGCATGCACTGACAGACGCGCGGGGACCCTGGCCAGAACCTTCTCTGGCTGCGGTCTCCGCGTTTTTTTGGAAAATTTCTGCATTATTGACGAAAATTCAGCGATTGCATTCATGAAAATATGTTATTATTGAACAAGGGATAGGTCGGCGCACAATCAAACGGAGAGGGTTATGGACAGAGTGCACGCGGATGAACTGATCAATGCTTTTTTTAATGAATATATCCGGATCTACCGCATCGACCTTCGCGCGGACAGTATCTTTCTCTGGATGGAGCGTGATCCCGGCGGCACGGACGGCAGCGGGTCCTTCCGGGAGGCGGGAGGCGAGCCGGAGAGCTTTTCCGCATTCCTGCGCGCCTACGCCCGCGGGAACGTCATCCCCGCGTACTGGGAATGGGTCGAATTCATCCTGAGCGCGGAACAGATCTACGACGCGCTGCGAAGCAAGTCGTTTTTCAGCCTTTCCGTCCCTCTGAAGAAGGGTGTCTGGACACGGTTCGACGTACGGTGCATCGGGCGGCAGAACGGCCTCCCGGTCACGGTGCTCCTCGGCGTTCCGCAGGTCCTCATCGGGGAGACCTCAAGCCGGCAGGAGGATAAGGAGAGCGGGTTCGTGGAGCGTTACATGCAGAGCCTCAGCATGGACGACGCGGACAAAGCGCAGTACAGGAGCTCCATGAATATCGGCGCGGTCTCCACCTATCAGTTCAATGTGACCACCTGGCAGATGCTTGCCGAGGACGTGAAGAACGGCAGAGTGCTTTACCACGCGCAGGAGAACAAGGTCCCGGGACCCATGGCGGATTTCATAGACACATGGGCAGGACGGATCGTCTCGGAAAACCGGGATGATTTCCTGCGCCTTTTGGACCGGGAAAACCTCCTCGCTCTTTATGAGAAGGGAGAGCGGCAGCCCTGGATCGAGTACAAGGTAAACGGCCTGTCCGGGATGCCGCTGTGGATCCGGCAGATGTTCATGCTGAGGGAGGACGCCGGGACCGGGGACGTCCTCGGCTTTTCCATCCTGTATGACGTCACGGAGCGGCGCTCCCTGGAGATCGAGAATGAGCGGCGGCTTACGGTCATCGAGGGGCTTTCAAGGGAGTACACGAGCGTCTTCTTTGTGGACCTTGAAAACGACACCTACCTCGTGTACCGCATGATCGACACGATCCGGACAAAGTACGCCGCGTGTTTCCGCAGGTCCTTCAGCGAGGCGCTGGAGGAGATCGCCGCGCATGCGGTCTATAAGCCGGACCAGCAGCAGTTCCGCGTCACGCTGAGCCCGGAGGGCTTAAGGTCCGTCCTGAAGGACGAGGACGAGTACAGCTTCACGTTCCGCGGCCGCCTGACGGATCCTGCGTATTACCGGTGCATGGCGGTAAATATCAGCCGCGGCCGGAAGAAGATCAGCTACGTGCTCATCGGCATCGCGAACATCAATGAAGAGCGCCTCGGCGACCTTCAGGAGCAGATCCTCCTTGAAAGCGCGCTTACGCAGGCAAAGCAGGCGGGAGAGGCAAAGACCGCCTTCCTGTCGAACATGTCCCATGACATCCGGACGCCGATGAACGCTATCCTGGGCTTTGCCTCTCTGGCGAAGCTCCATCCTGACGACCCCGAGCTGATCCGCGACTGCCTTTCAAAGATCCTGACGTCGGGGAACCATCTGCAGCTTCTCATTAATAACGTGCTCGACATGACGCGGATCGAAAGCGGGCGGCTGTCCCTCGAGGAGGAGCCCTGCAGCCTCCGCGACATGATGGGCGAGGTACGGGCGTTCGTACAGCAGGAGATGAATTCGAAGCGGATCGCGTATGAGGAGATCATCGCGGACGATGTTCCGGACAGCGTGATGACGGACCGGCTGAAGTTCACGCAGCTTCTCCTGAACCTTGTCTCGAATGCCGTCAAGTACTCGCACGAGGAGGGACGGATCTCCGTCATAGTGGAAAACGCGGGCGCGGAGCCCGGCGGCTACAGGAGACTCAGGATCACCGTAAAGGACGAGGGCATCGGGATG